>JBMCMJ010000281.1:0-3661 GCA_048615135.1 Pseudomonadota bacterium | reverse complement strand
CGTCCTCCGGGATGCCCGCTTCGATCTTGCCGACGAGATCCGCGCCGACGTCGGCGCCCTTGGTGAAGATGCCGCCGCCGAGCCGGGCGAAGATCGAGATCAGCGAGGCGCCGAAGGAGAGCCCGATCAGCGCTTCGAGGATGGTGCGCGTATCGATGCCCATCATCAGCAGCACGCCATAATAGCCGGCGACCCCGAGGAGCCCCAGGCCCACCACCAGCATGCCGGTGATCGCCCCGGCCTTGAACGACACGTCGAGGCCGGCGGCGAGGCCGCCGCGCGCCGCCTCCGCGGTGCGGACATTGGCCTGCACGGAGACCAGCATGCCGATGTAGCCGGCACAGCCGGAGAGCACCGCGCCGATGAAGAAGCCGAGGCCGACATAGAGACCGAGGAAATAGGTGAGCAGGCCGCAGACCACGACGCCGACGATCGCGATCGTGATGTATTGCCGGTTCAGATAGGCCCGCGCGCCTTCCTGGATCGCGCCGGCGATCTCGCGCATCCGGTCGGTACCCGTGGGCAGGGCCAGGATGGCCGCCCGGGTACGCACTCCGTAACCGATGCCGGCGAAACCACACAGCACCACCAGCGCGAACAAGACCCATTCGAAACCGGACACCCGCCACACTCCCGCGACATCGCCGGCCGGGCGCGGAGACGGCCCTGCCCGCTCGGACCTCCGAGGTCCTGTTTTGTGATGGCAAGGTGATACCCGCGCGGACCCGTCATGTCCACGCGAGCGGATCGATCAAAGGTCCAAGCCGAGCGCCACGAGCACGACCGCGAGCGCCACGAGCTGGCCGCCGTTCGCCCAGACGCTCGACTTGTGCAGACGATCGAACCGCCGGCTGGCGGCGGCATCGCCGGCAAGCCCCCGGTCGCGCGCCCGGTTGATCGCCGGCATCAGGCCGAACTGCAGAAGGACGAAGGAGGCGGCAAGGGCGAGGAGAACCCAGCCCGGCCACAGGCCCGCCACGAGCAGGCCGGCAGCACCGGTGCCGACGGCCCCGACCGCGTAATAGATCGGAAACAGGCTGCGGACGAAGCGTCCGGCGTCGGCCTCCGGCACCTTGACGAAGACCAGGGGCGCGACGACGAACGAGAAGAACGTCATCGCACCGAAGATGACGGCCGCGAGTACCAGGGCGAGCGTGCTCATGCCGCGGACGTAGCGCGGGCTCCGGCATCGGCAAGGCCCCGCGGTGCGATACTCCGCGACCCGTACGGCGATCCGCGGTACCCGCGAGCGCACCCGAAATGCTATGAGGCCCGCCGGGTGGGCCCCGACCTGCGCTCGCCGTCGAGGAGATCGTCTTGAACGCGTTGATCCGCCCGCTCTACGACTGGACCATGGCGCGCGCGACCGCACCCTACGCGCTGCCGTTTTTGGCCCTGATCGCCTTTATCGAAAGCTCGGTCTTCCCGATCCCGCCCGACGTGCTGCTGATCCCGATGGTGCTCGCCGCCCGCGACAAGGCTTGGCTCTACGCCGGCGTCGCCACCGCGGCGTCGGTCCTGGGCGGGCTGTTCGGCTACGGCATCGGCTACTATCTGTTCGAAGCGGTCGGCCAGCCGGTGCTGAACATCTACGGCTACGCCGACAAGTTCTTCGTCTTCCAGGACTGGTACCAGGAGCAGGGCGCCTGGATCGTCTTCGGTGCCGGCCTCACGCCCTTCCCCTACAAGGTGGTCACCATCGCGTCGGGCGTGGTGCACCTCGACCTCGCCACCTTCACCGGCGCGTCGGTGCTCTCCCGCGGCCTGCGGTTCTTCCTCGTGGCCGCACTCCTCTGGCAATTCGGCCCGCCGATCCGTACCTTCATCGAGAAGAACATGGGCTGGCTGACGGTCGTGTTCTTCCTGCTGCTGGTAGGCGGCTTCCTCGCCCTGAAGTGGATCTGACGACCGCGCCGTGCCGACCATCGAACGCCTCGCCCTCGCCGTCTTGATCCTGGCCTCGCTGGGATCGCTCGGCCTCGCCTTCACGGTGCAGTACGGGCTCGGCTATGCGCCGTGCTCGCTCTGCGTCCTCGCCCGCTGGCCGCACGCGGCGGTGGTGGTCCTGGGCGGGCTCGCATTCGCCAAGGGCTGGTACCGCGCGGGCCTCGGCCTCGCCATGGCGGCCTTGCTCGCCGCCTTCGCCATCTCGCTCCGCCATGTCGGGGTCGAAGCGGGCTGGCTGCCCCTGCCGGACAGCTGCCGGGTGCCGGACGAGACGGGCGGGCTCGACCAGTTGCGCGGCGCCATGCTGGCCCAGACGCAACCCGCCTGCGACATCGAGGGCCCCTCCGTACTGGGGCTGACGATGGCGGCATGGCACGCGCTCGCGGCGGCGACCCTGGCCCTGGTGGCCGCCAGCGTGCTCAGTCGCGGGTCGGAGCGAAGGTGACCGCCCCGGCGTAGATCCGCGTTCCGGCCGTGACGAGGCAGGCGAGCGCGAAGCCGTAGGCGAGCCAAGGGAACCACGACGGCACCAGCAGCATCAGCACGAATACGGCGGTGGTCTCGGTGCCCTCGGTGAGCCCGCCCAGATAGTAGATCGACTTGTGCCCGCGCAGCCGCGTGGAGAGCCCGCGTTTCGCCGCGAAGACGGCGTAGGCGAGGAACGAGGTCGCCGTGCCGACGAACGAGAAGAGCAGGACCGCGGCCGCCAGCGCATTGCTCGCGGGATCGGCCATGGCGAAGCCGAGCGGCAGGGCCGCATAGACCAGGAAGTCGAGCACGATGTCGAGGAAGCCGCCGCGGTCGGTGGCGCCAACGGCCCGCGCGACCGCACCGTCGAGGCCGTCGAGGAGGCGGTTGAGCAGGAACAACAGGAGGGCGGCGAAAAAGGCGTCCACCACCACCGCCAGGGCCGCGCCGAGACCGGCGGCGAAGCCCAGGACCGTCAGCTGATCGGCCCGAACACCGACGGCGGCGAGACGCCCGCCGAGTGCCGCGAGCGCCCCGTCGATCCAGCGCCGCACCAGGGGATCGAGCACGGCTCAGCCAGCCTTCAAGAACACGCCGTCGAACTGCAGCTGGCGCTTGGCCTTGCCGTCGAAATAGCCGGGCAGGACGAGGGCGAGGCGATAGCCGAGACCCTCCAGGCGCTGGCAGGTCTCGAGATAGCGCCGCTCGCCCGCGTAGAGCACGCTCAGCGCCAGTTCCAGCTGAAGGGCGCGGACCCGCGGCCAGAGCCCGGCCATCCCGTCGAGCACCGCATCCTCGCTGCCCTGCACGTCGAGCTTGACCAACAACCGCTCCCCCGGCTCCGCGCGCAGCACCTCGTCGAGCCGGGCCAGCGGAACCTCCAGCCGCTCGACCACCGCCGAACTGGGCGACAGCCGGGCCAGGGCCTCGGTCTGGGCGCGCAGCGAACTCATGTCGTCCTCGGCGGAGATCTCCAGGACGGCTCGACCGCGGACCGCACCCAGCGCCATCGACGCGGCGACCTGCCACGCCGGATCGCCCGCCGCCGCCCGGAGCAAGGCTTCATGGACCCGCGGGTCGGGCTCGAACGACAGGATGGGCCCGGCCCAACCGGCCACCCTGAGGCGCCGGGCGTACTGGCCACGATTGGCGCCGACGTCGATGACCCGGTCGATCCCGGCACCTGTCATCAGCAGCACGAGCTGGCGGTCCAGATCCTTCGGCTTCTCGCTCATGCCAAAACGAA
>JBMCMJ010000280.1:0-3705 GCA_048615135.1 Pseudomonadota bacterium | reverse complement strand
TGGCGCAGGGAACAAAACGCCCCACCAACGATCTATTTCCGCAGCCTGCTAAGCCCTCGGCCTTCGACGTTTCGACCGAGCGGGCTTCCATGCCGATCTTGATCTCGGCGACGTTGGTCGGCTCCTCCATCCACAGGTCGATCATGTTGACCCGCGCGTCGCGGCCGACGACGAACAGATAGCGGCCGGAGGCGGAAATGCGGCTGATGTGCACCGCGTAACCGGTGGTCAGGATCTTGACGATCTCGTAGATCGCCCGTCGATCAGGGCGATCTCGCCGGTGTCGCGCAGGGTCACCGAGAAGAGATTGTCGCGGGCGAGGTCGTTCTGCGGCTCGGTCGGCCGGTGCTCGGGCGAGACCACGAGCTGCCAGGTGGCCCGCATCTCGGCCATGCCGAACTCCGGCGGCTGCGGCGGGTCGAGCAGCACATAGCGGGCCATCAGGTCGACCTGCCCTTCGGTGAGTTCGCCCGAGGTGCCCCAGTTGGGCATGCCGGCCGGCGAACCGTAGGTGATGAAGGCGTGGAGGTAATCGAAGCCGAGTTCGCGGGTCAGATCCGGGGTCAGGGCGTTGCCGGTGGCGCCCTTGCGCAGCACGCCGTGGCAGCCGGCGCAGCGCTCGAAGTAGATCTGCCTGGCGTCCTGGAACTCTTCGGCCGTCATGACCGGATCACCCGGGCGACGGCCGGGGATCTCGACCTCGATCTGGCCGAGGGTGGTCATGCTCGGCTCGTAGGCGCCGGCCGGCGTGTCGCCGTGGCCCTCGGGGCGATCCTGGGCGAGCGCGCCACCAGCGGCGAGCGCGATCGGTGCCGCGAAGCCGGCCACCATGGCCAGTCGCCGAAAATTCGGGGGGGGTCCTCATCGTCCGGTTCTCCATGCCGCCGTTGCGGTGGCACGGAACGTCGGGCCCCGGGACTTCCTCACCTTGACTTTCGTCAAGGTCCGAGAGTGGCCGCGTCTGCAACCTTTGGCCCATGGTCGATCGATGTTTGGGGCTGCTCGCTTGGCTGGGCTTGGTCCAACTGCTGGGCGGTGCGGCGGTCGCCGCCTCGCGCTTGCGACAGGCGGGCCGCGACCCCTTTACAATTGATTTGGCGCTGGCCCAGCGCTTGGTTCGAACCGACGCACCGATCCGCCGGCACCCTTCGACGCGACCGGCCGGCTGCAGGCCCCACCCTCGGACCTGCTCGAGGCCGTGCGCCGCGCCGAGCATTGGCGGCGGGTGACGAACGGCGCGTTCGATGCGCGCGTGCAGCCCCCGTGGCGCGCGCCGGCCGAAGGCCGCAACGTCGCCGCGGCGGCAGCGATCGTTGCGGCAACCGCCATCCACGCCACGCCCGCCACCCTTGCCGCGGAAGGCCCCGGCTGCACCGTGATCGGCCGAACCCACGGGGGCCGTCTCGTCCGCTTCGGCGCCTGATCTCCGCCTTTGGTCGGCGCCCGCCCGACGCTTGACGATCGTCAAGTTTTCCCGCCCCGCCCTGCCGCAGGTTGAGCCTGCAACCGACAGGAAGCGTCCGGGACCGAGGCGCTTCCGGCTCCCGGCAAGGAACACCGACGATGTCCAAGGTGCCCATTTCCCCGTGGTTTCGTGCCCGCTGGGGCACGGGAGGAAACAGCGGCTGTGCCGACTGCGACGGCTGCGGACCGCGGCCGACCCCGCCGCCCGAACACGCGCAAGACGTGTTCTTCCTGCCGGACGAGCCCCTGGCCTCCGCCGACCTCGTGGCGCTCGCCCCGTTGCCGGTCATGGTCGCCACCCTGCGTGCCCGCCACTGAGACCGTTCGACCTCGCGCAAGGACAGCCCCATGGCCGAAGTCAACACCAAGGCAATGGCCCGCAACGTGTTTTATGGCGGGTCGTTGTTCTTCATCGTCATCTTCGTCGGACTGACCGTCCACAGCCATCTCTACATCGTCAATCGCTCGACCCCGCCGATGACCGAGGCCGTCGCGCGCGGCAAGCATGTCTGGGAACGGCATTCCTGCATCAACTGCCACACGCTGTTGGGCGAAGGCGCCTATTTCGCCCCCGAACTCGGCAACATCATGACCCGGTGGGGCGTGTCGGACGACCGCGAGGTCGCCTTCGAGATCATGCGGGCCTGGATCGACGGTCAGCCGAGCGGTGTGCCCGGGCGTCGGCAGATGCCGTATTTCGAAATGACCGATGAGGAGGTCCGCGACCTCACCGACTTTTTCCTCTGGGTCGATCGCATCGACACCCAGGACTGGCCCCCGAACGACGCCGGCTGAGGACGCACCGATGAAATACCGAACACAACGCATCGCCTACTGGTACTTCGCCGCCGCCATGGCCCTGTTCGGCGTGCAGCAGCTCGGCGGCCTGTGGCTGGGCTGGATCTACGTCGCCCCGAATTTCCTCTCCGAACTGATGCCCTTCAACATCGTCCGGATGATCCACACCAACTCCCTGATCGTCTGGCTCATCCTGGGCTTCATGGGCTCCGCCTTCTTCCTTCTGCCGGAAGAAACCGAGCGCGAGATCTGGTCGCCGACGCTCGCCTATGCCGCGCTCGGCATCCTGGTGTTCGCCGCCTTGGCCGCTGTCGCCGGCTACGTCTTCCGCATCCACGAGGGCCGCGAGTTCATGGAGCAGCCCATGTGGGTCAAGCTCCTCTTGGTGCTGGGCGTCGTGCTCTTCCTCGTCAACATCGCGATGACCATGCTCAGGGGCCGCAAGACGGTCATCACCAACGTTCTCTTCCTCGGGCTCGCCGGTCTGACCCTGTTCCTGTTCGCCCTCTACAACCCGAGCAATTTGAGCCTCGACAAGATGTACTGGTGGTACGTCGTGCATCTCTGGGTCGAGGGGGTGTGGGAGCTGATCATGGCCTCCCTGCTCGCCTTCCTCATGCTCAAGCTCACCGGCGTCGACCGCGAAGTGGTCGAGAAGTGGCTCTACGTGATCGTCGCCGCCGCCCTGTTCAGCGGTGTGCTGGGCACCGGCCATCACTACTACTGGATCGGCACGCCCGGTTACTGGCAGTGGGTCGGCTCGATCTTTTCCACGCTGGAAGTGGCGCCGTTCTTCGCGATGATGGCCTTTGCCTTCGTCATGGTGTGGAAGGCGAAGCGCAACCATCCGAACAAGGCCGCGCTGCTCTGGGCACTCGGCGCCGCCACGGTCGCCTTCTTCGGCGCCGGCGTCTGGGGCTTTCTGCACACGCTCCACGGCGTGAACTACTACACCCACGGCACGCAGATCACCGCCGCCCACGGCCATCTCGCCTTCTTCGGCGCCTATGTCGCCCTGATCATGGCGGTCATCTCCTACGCCATGCCGGTGCTGACCAACCGCGACCCCTACAACCAAGTGCTCAACATGGCGTCGTTCTGGCTGATGACCGGCGGCATGGCCTTCATGACCTTCACCCTCACCTTCGCCGGAACCATCCAGACGCACATGCAGCGCGTCCTCGGCGAGTACTACATGAACGTGCAGGATCAACTGGTGCTGTTCTACGTCATGCGATTCGGCGCCGGGCTCGCCGTGGTGCTCGGCGCCTTCCTCTTCCTCTACGCGATCTACGCACCCAGGCGCCGGGAGATCATCTCGACCGACGCCAGCGTGCCGGCGGAGTGAGCCCCATGCCGGCCATCACCAACCGAAGGGAGGGGGCGGAGGCCCCCTTCTACCTCCCCGTCGGCGACGAATGCGAGGTGTTCGCCGCGGCCTAC
>JBMCMJ010000279.1:0-3705 GCA_048615135.1 Pseudomonadota bacterium | reverse complement strand
CGGCACCTTCGACGACAAGACGAAGGCGACGTTCTCGTCGGATCCCGTCATCGTGCTCACGTCCAAATCCGCCGTCGGCCGATGGGGTGACGTGCGGTCGAACACGGGCTCGAACGCCCGGAGCCCGGAAAACCTCACCAAGTTGCTGCAGAACGTCTTCGACGAGACGATGACCCCGGTCGGTGCCACCGGCACCAAGGGCAGCCCGTTGACGGTCGATCTCGCCAAGGGCGGCAAGAGCGGCACGCTGTCCTCCACGCTGCCGTTTCGCTTCGCGTCGATCCACGGCGGTCAGTACCAGTGGCTGATCGACTTCGGTGTGCAGATCACGAGCTTCAGCTTCGACAAGCTGGAGCGCGGGTTCAGCGGTGCCGTCGTGACCACGCCGATCCCCGGTGCCGCCCTCCTGTTCGCCCCGGCGCTGGGCGTGCTCGCGCTCGTCCGCCGTCGCCGGGCCCGCGCCGCCGCCTGACGCGGCAAGCACGCGAGAAAAGCGGGCGTGGGCCGAAGGGCCCACGCCCTTTTTCGCGTCTTCTGTGGCACAAGCTCGCGCGGTTCGACCCACGGGCGAGAGGACACGCCGATGGTTGCGCAACTTCCTCCCTTGATCGTGGCGCACCGCGGTGCCTCCGCGGACGCGCCCGAAAACACTCTGGCTGCCTTCGGCGAGGCGCAGCGCCAGGGTGCCACCTGGATCGAGTTCGACGTGCGTCTCGCGGGTTGCGGCACGCCCGTGGTGCTGCACGACGCCACATTGGACCGCACCACGTCCGGCGGCGGGCCGGTGCGGGACCTCGATGTGGGCTCGCTCGGCAACCTCGACGCCGGCAGTTGGTTCGCCCCGGTCTTTGCCACCGAACGCGTGCCGACGCTTGCTGCGGTCCTCGACCTCGCCGCCGAACTCGGGCTCGGCTGCAACGTCGAGATCAAGGCCGAAAGCGACGCGGCGGCGGCGACGACCGCAGCGGCGGTGGCGCCCCTCCTGGCCGTCGCGCCGGTGCCGGTGGTGGTGTCCAGCTTCGTCGAGACGGCCTTGTTCACGCTGCGCCGCATCTCCGAGGACGTGGCCGTCGGCCTCCTCGTGGACCAGCCCATCGAAGAGCGCCACCTCGAGGTGGCCGCCGACCTCGGCGCCGTCTCGCTGCACGCCGACCGCCGCGCGTTTCGGGAAGGCGTGAGCGACGCCCTGCGTGAGCGGGGGCTGCACCCGGTCGCCTATACCGTCAACGACGTGGACGAAGCGCGGCGGCTGCACCGCCAACTCGGTGTCGCCACGCTCATCACCGATCGGCCGCGCACGCTCCTGGCCGGGCTGGCGACGGCTCAGACGTAGCGGCGGATCAGGCCGACGAGGCGGCCTTGGATGCGGACCTGATCGGGGCGGAAGATGCGTGTCTCGTAGGCCGGGTTGGCGGCTTCGAGTGCGATGGCGCTGCCGCGGCGGTGCAGCCGCTTGAGGGTAGCCTCGCGCTCCTCGATGAGTGCCACGACGATGGCGTTGTTCTCGGCTTGATCGCAACGCTTGACGACGATCAGGTCACCGTCGTGGATACCCGCTTCGATCATCGAATCGCCGACGACCTGCAGCGTGTAGTGCTCGCCGTCACCGATCAGGTGCTCGGGCACGTCGGTGGTGCTGTTGTGATCGCAGATCGCCTCGATCGGCGTGCCGGCGGCGATGCGGCCGAAGAACGGCAGGCTGATGGCGCCCGCATCGGTCGGCACGCTCGGCAGTCCTTCGCCGAAGCGCCCGATGACCACGTTGCTACCGGCGCTGCGCGCCAGCGGGAGCGGTCCCTCGGTCGAGAGCGGCGGTGCGCGGAGCAGTTCGATGGCGCGGGCACGGTGGGCGAGCCGGCGGATATAGCCGCGCTCTTCCAGACCGGTGATCAGCCGGTGGATGCCCGACTTCGAGCGCAGCTCCAGCGAGTCCCGCATTTCCTCGAAGGAGGGCGAAACGCCGTGTTTCGTCACATAGTCGTGGATGAAGTGCAAAAGCTGGTGTTGTCGCGGCGTGAGCACCGCTGTTCTCCCATTTGATCCCTGTATGTTCTATTTCCGTTCTTTTTTTGCGTCAAGCCAGTTGTTGCCCATACGCGCATCGGCCGCAGCGCGCCACCACCCACAGGTGGCAGAGATGTCATCAAAATCCCGTCATGAAATCCAGGGGCAGGACGCTCACGAGGCTGCCCGCGGGTCGGGCCGGATCGAAGGGCGGACGCACGATGAGGGCGTCCGCGCGCGCCAGCGTCGTCAGCATCGAGCTGTCCTGGATCGAGGCCGGCTGCACCCGCAACCGCCCGTCTTCGGCCTCGCGCAACGTGGCGCGGACGAAGTCCTGGCGGTGTTCGTTGGCGCCCAGAGCGCCGTCCAGCTCCGCGGTGGCTCGGGGTAGGGGGGTGGCCGGGAGACCCGAGAGGCGCTGGATCGCGACGCGCAGGAACACGAGGCAGCAGATGACGGTCGAGACCGGATTGCCCGGCAGGCCCAGGACCGGCACGCGGTCGAGGCGGCCGAACAACAGCGGTTTGCCCGGCCGCATGGCGATCTTCCAGAAATCCAGCTCCAGCCCCCGGCTGCCGAGCACCTCCGCCACGAGATCGTGGTCGCCGACCGAGGCGCCACCGCTGGTCACCAGCAGGTCGAGCCCCTGGGCCGCGTCGATCATCGCCCCGAGCGAGGCCCGATCGTCGCCGACGATGCCGAGGTCGACCGGCTCGCCGCCGAAGGCACAGGTAGCCGCGGCGATGGCGAGGGCGTTGGAGTTCGGGATCTGGTGGGCGGCCGTCGCCGTGCCCGGCCGCACCAGCTCGTCGCCGGTGCAGGCGATGCCGATGCGCGGCCGGCGGTGCACGGGAACGTGGCCGTGGCCCAACGACGCGGCGAGGGCCAGCCGACGGGCGCCGAGTTCGGCCCCGGCCTGCAGAACGCGCGTGCCGGTGGTGAAGTCCAACCCCCGCACCCGGACGTGCTGGCCCGGCCGCGGCGGCGTTTCGGTCGCGAGCCGGTCGCCGTCGCGGCCGGCATGTTCCTGGATGAGGATGGAATCGGCGCCCTCGGGCAGCAGGCCGCCCGTGAAGATGCGCGCCGCCTCGCCGGGGGCGAGCGGCGGGCCTGCGGGCTGCCCCGCCGCCGCCACGTGGGCGACGACCCGCACGGCCTGGCCGTCCGCGAGGTCCGCCGCGCGCACGGCATAGCCGTCCATCGCCGAGATCGTTGCCGCCGGCTGATCGCGCAGGGCGGGCAGATCGGCGGCGAGCACGCGGCCCGCGGCCGCTTCGAGGGCGACCCATTCGACCGGGGTGGGGACGAGGGCGCTGCGGATGCGCGCCTCCGCCTCGGCGACCGGGATCACGCCTCGGCCTCGAAGCTGCCCGAGCGCCCGCCGCTCTTGGCCAGCAGGCGGAGGTCGGTGATGACCATCGCGCGGTCGACCGCCTTGCACATGTCGTAGACGGTCAGCGCCGCCACACTCGCCGCAGTCAGCGCCTCCATCTCGACGCCCGTGCGTCCCTTGATGCGGCAGGTGGCGCGGACGTGCACCGCCGAGGCGTCCCGGTCGGGCGTCAACGTCACCTCGACCTTGTCGAGCCCGAGCGGGTGGCAGAGCGGGATCAGGTCCGCCGTGCGCTTGGCGCCCATGATGCCCGCGAGCTGGGCGACCCCGAGCACGTCGCCCTTCTGGAAGCCGTGCGCCTCGATCCG
>JBMCMJ010000278.1:0-3708 GCA_048615135.1 Pseudomonadota bacterium | reverse complement strand
CCGGGGGGTGTGGGGGGACCCTCGAGACCCCCCACTCCTTTCTTTTTCCTCTTCTTGCATCTTCCATCAGCCCATGACCGCGTTCGTCCTCAAGCGCGTCGGCTTCGCGTTCGTGACGCTGTTCGCCGTGCTGACGCTCGTCTTTTTCCTCGTGCGCATCCTGCCGGGCGATCCGGCGATGGTGATCCTGGGCGATCAGGCGAGCATGGCCGCCATCGAGGCGCTGCGCGCGCGGCTCGGCCTCGATCAGCCGCTCCATGTCCAGTACTGGGACTTTCTGAAGGGCGTGTTCACCGGTGACTGGGGCGTCTCGATGGTCAGCGGCCGGCCGGTGATCGAGGAGATCCTCAAGGTCCTGCCGGCAACGCTCGAGCTCACCCTCGTGTCGCTGATCCTCGGTGCCGTGATCGGTGTTCCCCTGGGTATCTGGGCGGCCATCAACCGCAATGCCCTGCCGGACTACCTGACCCGGATCGGCTCGCTCCTGGGCCTGTCCTTTCCGGCGTTCGTCTCGGCGATTTTGCTGCTGCTGGTGTTCGCCATCGCGCTCCAATGGTTTCCGGTGATCTCCAGCGGGCAGGGCGACACGCTCGGCGAACGGCTGCGCGACCTCGCCTTGCCGGCGGTCAACCTCGGCCTGATCATGGCGGCCTACATCACCCGCGTGACGCGCTCGTCGATGCTCGAGGTGCTCGGGCAGGACTTCGTGCGCACAGCAAGGGCCAAGGGCGTGCCCTGGCGCGTCATCGTCTGGCGGCACTGCCTCAGGAACGCGCTCATCCCGGTGATCACCGTGGTCGGGCTCTATCTGGGCATCCTGATCGGCAACTCGGTGCTGACCGAGATCGTCTTCAACCGCCCGGGCCTCGGCAAGCTGATCGTCGGTGCCTTGAACCAGCGGGACTACACGATGCTGCAGGGGATGATGGTGATCTACACCCTGATCGTCGTCGCGGTGAACCTCGTGACCGACCTGACCTACGGCCTCGCCGATCCGCGGGTGAAGTACGAATGAGCGAGCCCGTCGTCCGTCCGGGTTCGCATCTGCAGGCCCAACTCCGCCTCGCGTTCTCCGGCACGATCAAGGCGTTCAATGCCAACAAGACCTCGTGGATCGGCTTGATCCTCTTTCTGCTGGTCGTGCTGATGGCGCTGGCGGCGCCCCTGATCGCGCCGCACGACCCGTTGAAGCAGAACATCTTCTTGAAACTGCAGGCGCCGTCCGAGACCTTCTGGTTCGGCACCGACCTCTACGGCCGCGACATCCTCTCCCGCATCATCTGGGGCGCGCGCATCTCGCTGGTGATCGGCCTGATGGCGATCCTCCTGGCGATGGTCGTGGGCTCGTTCATCGGCATCGTCGCGGGCTATTTCGGCGGCCGCATCGACATCGTGCTGATGCAGGCGATGGACGTGCTGCTGGCCTTTCCCTCGCTGATCCTCGGGCTGATCGTGGTGGCCATGCTCGGCCCGAGCGTCACCAATCTGGTGATCGCCATCGCGCTCACCGCCATCCCGCCCTTCGCGCGGATCGCCCGCGCCCCCACCATCGCCATCAAGCAGCGCGAATTCGTCGAAGCCGGGCGCTCGCTGGGCTATTCCGACCGGCGGCTGATGTTCGGCCACATCCTGCCCAACATCTTTCCGGAAATCCTGGTCATGGGCTCGCTCTGGCTCGCCACGGCGATCCGCGTCGAGGCCTCGCTCGCCTTCATCGGCCTCGGCGTCGCCCCGCCGACGCCCACCTGGGGCGGCATGATCCGCGAAGGCTTCGAGACCATCCTCGACAGCTTCTGGCTGGCGCTGTTCCCGAGCCTCGCCATCCTCCTGGTCGTGTTCGCGCTCAACCTCCTGGGCGACGGTCTGCGCGACGCGATCGACCCCAAGCTCCGGGGCGAGCAGTGAGCGCGTCGGTCCTCGAGATCGACCGCCTCACCACCTCGTTCCGTGTCGACGGGGTTTGGCAGCCGGTGGTGCGCGACGTCTCGTTCACCATCGGCGAGCGCGAGACGGTGGCCGTGGTCGGCGAGAGCGGCTCGGGCAAGAGCGTCACGGCCTTGTCGATCATGCGCCTCGTGCCGACCGCCAACGGCCGAGTGGAGGGCTCCATCCGCCTCGACGGGCGCGAACTCACGACCCTCGACGAGGAGGCGATGCGCAAGGTCCGGGGCGATCAGGTCTCGATGATCTTCCAGGAGCCGATGACCAGCCTCAACCCGGTGCTGACCATCGGCTTCCAGGTGGCCGAGGCGCTGCGCTACCACCGCGACATGGACCCGCGCGCGGCGGACGCCGAGGCACTCCGCCTGTTCGACCTCGTCCGCATCCCCGACGCCAAAAGGCGCTTCAACGAATACCCGCACACCTTCTCGGGCGGGATGCGCCAGCGGGTGATGATCGCCATGGCGCTCGCCTGCCAGCCGCGGCTGCTGATCGCCGACGAGCCGACCACGGCGCTCGACGTCACGATCCAGGCGCAGATCCTGGGGCTGATCAAGGCGCTGCAGGACGAGGTCGGCATGTCGGTCATGTTCATCACCCACGACATGGGGGTGGTGGCCGAGATCGCCGACCGGGTGGTCGTCATGTGGCAGGGCGACAAGGTCGAGGAGGCGCCGGCCGGCACCATCTTCGAGCGCCCCGAGCATCCCTACACCCGCCGCCTGCTCGCGGCCGTGCCCAAGCTCGGCAGCCTCCGGGGCGAGCCGGCGCCCAGGCCCTTCGCGGTGGTTCGCGAGGACGGCACGACGGAGGAGCCGGGCCCGGCACCGATGCCCGACGCCGACAGCCGGCCGCTTTTGGAGATCGCCGGGCTGACCACCCGCTTCGCCATCCGCGGCGGCGTGTTCGGGCGGGTGCGCGGCCACGTCCACGCCGTGGAGGACGTGTCGTTCTCCCTGCACCGGGGCGAGACGCTGGCGCTCGTGGGCGAGAGCGGCTGCGGCAAGTCGACCACCGGCCGCTCGATCCTGCAGCTCGTCCCGCCGCTGCGCGGCACGATCCGCTTCGAGGGCGAGGACCTGATGGCGGCGAGCCCGGCGCGGCTGCGCGAGCTGCGCCGGCGCATGGCGATGATCTTCCAGGACCCCTACGGCTCGTTGAACCCGCGCAAGACGATCGGCGCGGCACTCGCCGAGCCGCTGCTGGTGCACGGCCTGTGCGACCGGACCGAGGCCGAGGCCCGGGTCGAGGCGTTGCTCGAGAAGGTCGGCCTCCTGCCCGAGCACTCCACGCGCTTTCCCCACGAGTTCTCGGGCGGCCAGCGCCAGCGCATCTGCATCGCCCGTGCGCTTGCCCTCTCCCCCTCGCTGCTGGTCGCCGACGAGGCGGTCTCGGCCCTCGACGTCTCGATCCAGGCCCAGGTCGTCAACCTGATGCTGGAGCTGCAGGCCGAACTCGGCCTCGCCTATTTGTTCATCAGCCACGACATCGCCGTGGTCGAGCGGGTCAGCCACCGGGTGGCGGTGATGTATCTGGGCGAGATCGTCGAGATCGGGCCGCGCGGCGCGGTCCTGGACGACCCGCAGCACCCCTACACGCAGAAGCTCATCCGCGCCGTGCCGGTGCCCGATCCCACCCGCCGGCGCGCGCGCACCCTGGCTGCCGACGACCTGCCGAGCCCCGCCCGCCCGCTCGGCTACGAACCCCCGCCCCGCCCCTTCCGCGAGCACGCCCCCGGCCACTTCGTGCGCGTCCAAGACGCCTGAC
>JBMCMJ010000277.1:0-3722 GCA_048615135.1 Pseudomonadota bacterium | reverse complement strand
GCACGTGCAGCCAGGCAAAGATGCGGTAGCGGTCGATGTCGAGCGTCGCCGGCACGTAGAAGACCGAGAGGATGATCAGCAGCAGCCCGGCGAAGCGCGGCCAGACGGTCGCCGCCCCCGGCACGCCGAACAGGTCGAGCAGCCACGCCGGATCGAACAGCAGCGGCAGCGCGAAGCCGAGGTTCAAGGCGATGCCGAGCCAGACGACCACGGCATGGCGGAAGATCCAGCGGGTGAGCGAGGAGCTGTGCGCGGTCATCAGAGCAGCTTCATGTATTCGACGATCGCGTCCTTCTCGGCGCCCGTCAGGTGGGTGCCGTAGCGCGGTCCGTCGTGGCCCTGGTTGCCGTTGCCGGGCAGGGTCGTGTCGTAGCGGAAGAGTTTCTCCGGCGGGGCGGCGTCGCGGTCGGAGCGATAGCCGACGCGGTCGAGATCGAAGAGGTCCGAGCCGCGCCAGAAGACCTCCGGGCGGCGTTCGGCCGGCGCCAGCAGATCCCTGAGCGTCGGCACCGAGCCGTTGTGCAGATAGGGCGAGCGCGCCCAGATGCCGTCGAGCGGGTGGTTGGCGTAGCCGGCGGTTTTGTGGAAACGGCGAAAACGCCAGTCGTAGCCGGCGTAGAGCATGTTCTGCGCGGCGGCGAAGGGCTCGGTGTACGAGGCCCAGCGCCCGCGGTCGGTGCCGATCAGCTCCAGCCGCTCCACCTCGCCGAGCCGTGGATAGCGGTTTCGGTCGTAGTCGTAGGCGAGCGCGCCGGTTGCTTCGTCTTCCTTCGCCATGCCGTGGCACGCGGCGCAGTAGCGGGCGTAGAGATCGCGGCCCTCGGCGGCAAGCTCGCGGTCGATGGTCTCGGGTGCCGGGAAGCGCGGCGGCGGCAGCTCCCAGGCCCAGTCGGCGACGCGACCGATGGCCTCGCGGTCGACCGTCCGCGGGGTGACCCCGGCACCCAGGGCGGCGCTGAGGTTGCGCTCGGCGACGCTGTCGTTGTTGCCGTCCCAGTGCAGGTTCATGCCCTCGCGCGGGCGCTGCTGCCAGATCGAGGGGTAGTCGGCCGCCCCGTTCAGGGCGATCTCGTCGATCGCCTCCGGGCCCATCGGAAAGCCGAGCTGGAGCGACTTGTAGGGATTGAAGGTGTCGACGCGGCCCGGCCCCCAGCCGTGCTGCCGCTCGATGAAGGCAAGGTCGTCGTTGAGCCCGAGGAGCGCCGATCGCACCGCCGGCACGACCAATCGGCGATAGACGATGCGCTCCAGCGCGGTGAGGTCACCGCCGACCGCGTCGCTCTCGATCGCCCGGACGACCCGCTCGCCGTCGAAGCCCGGATCGCGGCCGACCTGCAACAGAAAGAGAATGAACTCCTGCAGGCGCAGGTTGTTGGCCGGTGCACCCAGGACGAGCGTGGGCGCCGCATGGCGCTCCAGTCGATAGGTGCCGACGTGGCAGACGGCGCAGTTGAGCCAGACGCGTTCCACGCCGGAGGCGATGCGGCGGGAAAAGCCGATCGGCAGGTCGTCGTCGGGTTCGGCGTAGAGAAAGCCGAAGTGCCGCCAGCCTTGGCCGTCGAGGTGGTCGTCGTAGAGGACGGGCAGCGCTCGAAACACCCAGTAGGGCAGGCCCGATGCCGCCTCGCTGCCGATCGAGCCGTGCAGGAAGTGCTCGTCCGGGTCGTCGTGCGCGACGACGTAGTCGTTGACGAACACGAGCCAGTAGAGGGCGGCCGCGACGAGCAGGACGACGAGCAGCCAGCGCCGTCGGCGCTGCCTCGCCCAGGCCTGTTCGACGGGGGTCAGGCGGTCGAGGGAGCGGTCGTCGGGGCGACGTCGCATCGCTCGCCTCCCTTGTCAGTGGAACGTGGGTGGCGAGAAGACCGACATCACCTCGGCTATCATGCGGTCGTACTTCTCGTCGAAGGTATCGCCGTCGTAGCGGCTCAATTCGTAGCAGCCGAGCGGGTTCTCGAGGTCGTTGATCAGGCACTTGTTGCAGTAGGTGCAGGCCTTGCCCGGGGGCGGGCCGTTGGCTTGGCGCAGCATGTGCGGCAGATCGTTGTTCGCGATCAACGGGCGGCCGATCGCCACCCCGTCGCAGGCGCCCTCGCGGATCGCCCCGGCGATGGCGTCCGCGTGCTGGAAGCCGCCGGTGCAGAGCACCTTGACGCTCGGATCGACCGCGCGGACGGCTTCGGTGATCGCCCGCGCGTAGGCAAGGTTGATGCCCTCGATGACCGCGCCCCGCCGGCGGCGCCAATACCAGAGGAACAGCCGGGCAAGCAGCGGATTGGCGAAGATCGCGTAGTTGAAGCGGGCGCGCGAGCCCTGCGAGAGCATGCCGTCGTACCAGCGCACCAGTTCCCGCATCGGCAAATCGCCCGGCGGGTTGCGCGGATGCGGGAAGGTCGAGCCGCTGGAGACGTGGAACGCGTCGATGCCGTCACCGCCGTCGATCAGGATGCGGCAGATCTCGAGCGTATCGTCGAGCGAATTGCCCTTGGCGATCCAGGGATAGAGCCAGTCATTGTGGTCGACGCCGTTGATCTTCATCTGCAGGTGGAAGTCGCGGCCGACTTGTCGGCGGATCGCGCGGACGATCTCCAGCACGAACCGCGTGCGGTTCTCGATGCTGCCGCCATAGGCATCCTTGCGGTCGTTGATGCCGGAACTGAGGAACTGGGTGATCAGGTAGCCGTTCGCGCCGTGCAGTTCGACGCCGTCGAGCCCGGCCTCGCGCGCCCGCCGCGCCCCTTGGGCGAACTGTTCGACGACCATGTCGATCTCGGCCTTGGTCATCGCCTGGGCCGGCAGGCCGTGGAAATAGTCGTCCTTGTCGGTCGAACTCAGGCCGCGCTCGTAGACGTTCTCCACGCCGCCGAGATCCTGCTGGCGGCCGGCGTGGCTCAGCTGCACGAGGAACCGGCAGTCGTAGCGGTGCACCCGCTCGCCCACCGCGCGCCAGAACGGGATCTTGTCGTCGTCGTCGATCATCGCGTAGCGGGTCAGAATGCGACCCCGCACGGCGACCGGCGTGTAGGACGAGATGATGCAGCCGACGCCGCCGCGCGCGAATTTTTCTTCCCAGTTCAGCCGCGCATGGCCGCCGTGACCGTTGTAGTCGTCGAACATTCCGGACAGGTTCGAGCGGAACAGCCGGTTGCCGACCTCCAGGTGGCGAAAGCGCAGCGGCGCGAAGATAACGGCGGCGTTGTCCTCGTGCAGAAACCTGCCATCGACGGCCACGTTGTCCCCCCGTAACCGCATCGAGCGGTCACTGTTCCAGCGGCGGTTCTTGCCGCGCTGGTTTTCTTGTCTTCCGAGATCATACAACTCCGAGGCGTGGACGTCGAGTTTGCTGTTGCAGGGACGTCCGCTCCGGGCGGCAACAACGAGCAGGCCCTACTCCGACATCGGACGGATCCGCGCGGTTGAGGCGACGTCGATCACCGGCCGTGGAGGGTCCTCTCCGGAAGGGCTTTTCGACCGGCCCTCAGGGCCCGTCGCCATGTTTCCGGCGCGTAGTGCAGGAGTGCAGGTCACGTCCCTGGTGATGCTGGAGCTCGCGGCGGCGCCGACGGCCGTCCCCGCACTTTCGAGATGCCGCTGTAGGGGGAAGGGCGCCGGCGCGGTGGCCACCGAGGCGTTCCGGCTTCTGTAACGGGCGTCTGGGTTTCGATCCTTGCTTGGTCGATCCGGTCGTCGGGCTCGGGCTTCTGTCCGCAGTCGGCGCTGCG
>JBMCMJ010000276.1:0-3723 GCA_048615135.1 Pseudomonadota bacterium | reverse complement strand
CGCGCTCCCGCTGCATGTAGGACAACGCCGCCGTCAGGACGGCCCGGCCGTAGCCGAGCGCGAAGCGCTCGCCCGGACCGAGTTCGGCCGCCGCCTCGTCCCAGCGCTCGACCTCGGTGCGCATCAGCCCGTCGAAATGCGCGATCATCCGATCGACCACCCAGGCCGCCCGCTCGGGTGTGAGCAGATGGGCGAAACACATCAGCACCAGGAACTCCGAACGGACGACGTGGCGCGGCTCCTCGTCGGCGAGCGACGCCCGAAGCGCATCGAGGCCCGCCTCGGTGATCCGGTAGACCTTCTTGTCGGGCCGCTTCTCCTGCTCGACCGCCTCGCCGACCACATGGCCCGAGCGTTCCAGCTCGGCGAGCGCCGGATAGATCGAACCGTAGCTCGCCCGAAAAAAGCTGCGGAAGTCGTCCTCGATCGTCTTTTTGATCTCGTAGCCCGAGCAGGGCTTCACCGAGATCACGCCGAGGCAAAGGGTCTTGACGTCCATGGCCGCTCCTCGCTGGCCCGGTTGTATCGGGACGATACATCTCTGCAAGAGATAGGTCGGAACGAGATACCTTTGACCGAGGGGTCTGGCCCAAGATCGTGACGCCTGCCATATGCGTCGCAGAGCAAGGAGGATCGTCATGCGCATGCCCGAGCCGAATTCGGCCATTCTGGCCCGCCGTGCCGCCATCGTCGAAGACCTGCGCCGCCTCTGCCCGGCTGCGGAGAGCGTGATCGACGCCGAGGACGAGGTCCGCGCCTACGAGACCGACGGGCTTTCCGCGTATCGCCAGGTCCCGCTCGCCGTGGTTCTGCCCCGCACCACCGAGGAAGTGGCCGCCGTCATGCGCTATTGCCACGAGCAGCGCATCCCGGTGACCGCCCGCGGCGCCGGCACCTCGCTCGCGGGCGGCGCCATGCCCACCGCCGACGGGGTGATCCTCGGCCTGATGAAGATGCGCGACATCCTCGACGTCGACATCGCCAATCGCAGCGCCACCGTACAGGCGGGCGTCACCAACATCGCCATCACCCAGGCGGTCGAGCACGAACGGTTCTTCTACGCCCCCGACCCCTCCTCCCAGCTCGCCTGCTCGATCGGCGGCAACGTCGCCAACAACTCGGGCGGCGCGCACTGCCTCAAATACGGCGTCACCACCAACAACCTGCTGGGCGTCAAGCTCGTCACGGTCGAGGGCGAAATCGTCGAGATCGGCGGCCGGCACCTGGATGCCGCGGGCCTCGATCTGCTCGGCCTGCTCTGCGGCTCGGAAGGGCAATTGGGCGTCGTCACCGAGGTGACGGTGCGCATCCTTCCCGCTCCCGAAGGTGCCCGGCCGATGCTGTTGGGCTTCGAGAGCAGCCGCGCGGCGGGTGCCTGCGTCGACGCGATCATCGCTTCGGGCATCATCCCGGTTGCACTGGAGTTCATGGACAAGCCGGCGATCGAGGCGGTCGAGGCCTTCGTCCAAGCCGGCTACCCGCTCGACGTCGAGGCGGTGCTGATCGCCGAGGTGGAGGGCAACGACGCCGAAATCGACCATCTCCTGGAGCGGATCACCGAGATTGCCCGCGAGCACGGGGCGAGCTATCTGCGCGTCGCCGCCAACGCCAAGGACGCGGCGGCCATCTGGCTCGGCCGCAAGTCGGCGTTCGGTGCGGTCGGCCGCATCTCGCCCGACTACATCTGCATCGACGGCACCATCCCCACCTCCGCCCTGCCCGAAACCCTGGAGCGCATCGGCGAGATCGGCCGCCACTACGGGTTCATGATCGCCAACATCTTCCATGCCGGCGACGGCAACCTGCACCCCTTGATCCTCTACAACGCCAACGCGCCCGGCGAGTTGGAAAAGGCCGAGCGCTGCAGCGCCGACATCCTCAAGCTCTGCGTCGATGTCGGCGGCTGTCTCTCCGGCGAGCACGGCGTCGGCATCGAGAAGCGTGATTTGATGGCCTATCAGTACGAGCCGTACGAACTCGACCTGCAACGCCGCATCAAGGCCGCGTTCGATCCGCACGACATCCTCAACGTCGGCAAGGTGTTCCCGCTCGACGACCAGCCCACGACCCCGCTCGGCCGGGCTGCCTGAGCTCATGGCCCGCCACGCTCCCGAGACCGAAGCCGAACTGGCCGACCTCGTCCGCGGCGCTGCGGCCCCTTTCGAGATCGAGGGCGGCGGCAGCCTGCGGGGCTTCGGCCGGCCGGTGCAGGCCGCCGATGTCCTGGCCCTCGATCGGCTCACCGGCATCACCCTCTACCGGCCGAGCGAACTGGTCCTGCAGGCCCGGGCCGGAACGCCGGTCGAAGACGCCGCCCGAGCACTCGCCGAGGCCGGCCAAGCCTTGCCCTTCGAGCCGCCGGATCTGCGCGACCTGCTCGGCACGCAGGATACACGGCCGACCCTCGGCGGTCTGGTTGCCACCAATCTCTCCGGGCCGGCCCGGATCGCCCGCGGCGCGCTGCGCGACAGCCTGATCGGCGTGCGCTTCGTCGACGGCGCGGGCCAAGTCGTGCGTTCGGGCGGCCGCGTAATGAAGAACGTCACCGGTCTCGATCTGGTGAAGCTTTTGGCCGGCGCGCACGGCACGCTGGGTGTGCTCGGCGAAGTCACGTTCAAGGTCCTGCCCGAGGCCCCCGCCGAGACCACCCTCGTGCTCGACGGCCAGGAGGCGGCCGCGGCCGGCCGAGCGATGCAGGCGGCCATGGCCAGCCCCTTCGAGGTCACCGCCGCCGCGTGGCTGCCGGCCGCGCTCACCGGCGAGGCGGCCCGTACGTTGCTGCGCCTGCAGACCTTCGACACCTTCCTCGATCGGCGGGCCGATGCGCTCGCCCGGCTGCTGCACGCGCACGGTCCCGCCCGCCGCCTGGACGCCGAGCCCAGCCGGGCGCTCTGGCGCGACGTGCGCGACGTGCGCGTCTTCGCCGAGCCCCGTGACCGCGCGGTCTGGCGCCTCTCGACCGCGCCCACCGACGGTCCGGGCCTCGCGGACTCGCTCGCTCGTGCTCTCGGGGGCGACGCCTATCTGGACTGGGCCGGCGGGCTCGTCTGGCTCGCCGTGCCGGAGACCGGCGACGCGGGGGCCGCGGCCATCCGCGCACGGCTTCGACCGCTCGGCGGCCACGCCACCCTGGTGCGGGGCAGCCCCGCGCTGCGCGCGGCGGTGGACGTGTTCGAGCCGCAGGCGGACGCACTGCAACGCCTGACCGGTCGCCTCAAGGCCACCTTCGACCCGGAGGCACGACTGAACCCCGGACGCATGTATCCCGGCATCTGAGCCTCGGCAACACGCCCGCCGCGGAGACGCTTCGATCCGACCCCGCCCCCTCGCGCACGGCTTGAAGGCCGCCGACAGTTCCCGCGCCGTCACGCGGGCCTTGCGCGTTCGTGCGCTCGACACGCTGCGGCTGGTCACCCTCGCCCGCACGCTCGTCCTCGCCGCCATCGCCCTCTGGCTGATCGTCCGCTACGACCTGGACGCCGTCTCGACCAACCTCGCCCTGTTGCTGCTGCTCACCGCCCTCGGCATCGCCCAGCTGCGCATCCGCCTGAAGCGTCCGGACGCGCTCTGGCCGCCGCTGCTGTTCGTCAGCCTGGATGTCGTCATCTTCGCCGTCGCCATGCTCCTGCCCGGCAACACCTATCCCGACGCTTGGCCGTGGCAGATGGTGCTGCGCCAGCCGACCTATCTCTACTTCTTCATCCTGATCGCGCTCTCCGCGCT
>JBMCMJ010000275.1:0-3729 GCA_048615135.1 Pseudomonadota bacterium | reverse complement strand
AGGGCTTGGCGGACTTTGGCGGCCAGGTCCTGGCGGTGGAAAGGTTTCGGCAGGAAGTGGACGCCGGCGTCGAGCCGGCCGTGGTGGACGATGGCGTCCTGGGTGTAGCCCGAGGTGTAGAGCACCTTGAGGTGCGGTCGCTCGGCGATCGCCGCCTCCGCCAATTGCCGGCCGTTCAGTCCACCCGGCATCACGACATCGGTGAGCAGGAGATCGACGTGGTCGATCTCGCCCAAACGCGCCAGGGCCTCCGGACCGTTGCCGGCCTCCGTCACGCGGTAGCCGAGTTGCTGCAACTGCGTGGTGACGTGGCGGCGGACCAGCGGCTCGTCCTCGACCACCAGCACGTGTTCGCGGCCGCCGACCGCGCCGGCGGGCACCTTCCGCGCTGCGGTCTCGGCCGCATCGGCTCCGGCGCGGGGAAAGTACAGCTTGACGCACGTACCTTCGCCCGGCTCGCTGTAGATCCGAGCGTGGCCGCCGGATTGCTTGACGAAGCCGTAGACCATCGGCAGGCCCAGGCCCGAACCCTTGCCGACGCCCTTGGTGGTGAAGAAGGGCTCGAAGACACGGGCCGCCACCTCGGCCGACATGCCGCTGCCGGTATCGGTCACCGACACCACGACGTAGTCACCGGGGGGGATGTCCGGATCGTGGGCGTCGTGGCCCTCGTCGAGCCGGACATTGCCGGTCTCGATCGTGAGCTTGCCGCCGTCCGGCATGGCGTCGCGGGCGTTGATCGCAAGGTTGAGCAGGGCACCTTCGAGCTGGTTCGGATCGACCTCGGCCCGGCACGCGCCAGAACTGCCGGGAACCGAAATCTCGACATGCTCGGGCAGCGTCCGCCTGAGCAAGCCCTGCATGTCGGCGACCAGCCGATCGACGTCGATCACCTTCGGCTCCAGGGTCTGGCGGCGGGCGAAGGCCAGCAACCGCGCGGTGAGATGCGCCCCACGTTCCGCCGCCACCGCCGTCATCTCGGCGAGTTGTTTCAAGCCGTTGCTGCCCTCGAGCTGATCGGCCAACATCTCGGCGTTACCCATGATGACGGTGAGCAGGTTGTTGAAGTCGTGGGCGACGCCGCCGGTCAACTGACCGATCGCCTCGAGCTTCTGCGATTGGCGCAGCCGCTCCTCGACGGCACGGCGATCGGTGACGTCGCGTTCGATCGCCAGCCAATGCGTGATCCGCCCGTCGTCGTCGATCGGGGTCAGGTCGAGTTCGGCGAAGAAGCGCTCGCCCGCCTTGGTGTGGTTGACCAGTTCGCACTGCACGGGCTCTCCGGCGACGAGGGCCTGACGGATGCGGGCCTTGGCTTCGGGACGGGTGTCGGGCCCCTGCAGGATGCGCGGCGTGCGACCGATCGCTTCCGCGCGGCTGTAGCCGGTGCGGCGGACGAAGGCTTCGTTGACGAACACCAGCTTGGGGCCGTGCGGCGCGTCGATCGGGTCGGCCTCGGTGATCACCAGGATGTCGTTCATCCGCTCGACCGCGGTTTCCAGCAACCGCAGCTGCGCGTCGCGTTCGCGGTTGGCCGTCACGTCGTGGAAATAGACCGCCAGCCCTTCCGGGCCGGGCTCCACCCGGACGTGGAACCAAGTCTCCAGCGGGCGGAAGAACAACGTGAAATCCTGCGCCTGCCCACTCGCCATCGCGGCTTCGTGGCGCTCGCGCAAGATGGCCGCGTCGGGGCCGGGGAACTCGGTCCAGATGTGGCGACCGAGCAGCGTGTCGCGGCCGCGATGCAGCAGGCGCTCGGCCTGCGTGTTGAGGTAGGCGAAGCGCCATTCCCGATCGACCAGGTAGAACGCATCGGTCATCGTCTCCAGCGTGTGCTGCAACCGCAGCGCCAGATCGGCCGAGCGGTTGCGCGCCGCCACCAGCTCGGAGATGTCCTGAAAGGCACCGCGCACGCCGACGATCCGCCCCGCCGGATCCAGCTGCGCCTCGCCGACGGCGCGGACCCACGAGCGGCGGCCGGTAGCGGTGACGAGTTGGCAGACTTCGTCGAACGGCTTGCCGGCTTCGGCGCAGGCGTCGAACACGGCCCGGATGCGCTCGCGGTCCTCCGGCGCGTAGAAGTCGATGGCCTCGTCCAACTCCATGGTTCGCCGGTCGGGCAGGTCGTGGATCGCCGCCGTCTCGGGCGACCAGTGGGCCAGACCGGCGTCGAGATCGACCCGCCAGCCGCCGAGCTTGGCCATCCGCCGGGCGAGGGTCACGAGGCCCGCGGCCTCTTCCAGCCGCTTGTCGGCCTCGATCTCGCGGCTGAGGTCGCGCACCACCCCGACCAGGAGCCGCCCCTGCTCCGTGGTCTGCAACTCACCGATCCCGGCGACGTGGACGACGGTCCCGTCGGGCCGCACGATGCGATGGCGAAAGGCGAGGTCCGCTGTCTCTCCGGCCGCGACACGCCGGAAACCTTCCCGCATCTCCGCCCGGTCGTCGGGGTGGACCATGGCGACGTAGGCGTCGAAATCCGGCGCCGCGGCGCCGGAGTCGATGCCGTGAATGGCGCAGGTTCCGGGCGACCAGACGAGATCGTGGCGCGCCAGGTCCATCCGCCAGAAGCCGAGGCCGAGCAGACGCTGCGCGGTGCGCAGCTTGGTCGCCTGTTCCTCCAGCCGGGCATTGGCCGCACCGAGTTGCCGGGCGCGGAGCGCGCTGTCGAGCTGGAAAACCCTTGCCCGTTCCTCGAGCGCCGCGACCGGCTCGATGTCGCCCGTGACGACGAATTCGGTCACGTCCTCGATGCGGTGGATGACGAAGCTGAGTTCGCCGTCGGCGTCGAACACCGGCGTGTTCACGGCACTCCACCAGCGTTCTTCGACCCCGCCGCCCTCGCTCGTCGGCCGCGGCAGCCGATGCCGACACACCGGCATGACGTCGGCGCGCCACGAGACGGCGACCGCGTCGAGCGAGGCGTGCAGCGCGGCGCCAGTGCTCGGCGTCTTGGCCGCGGCCGTGTCGGCCAGAACGTCGAACACCGAGCGGCCGCGGACGCTGGCGCGCGACCGGCCCGTGGCGAGAAGATAGCCGTCGCTCACGGCGACCACGCGGTAGTCGCGCGCGTCCAGCACCAGGTACTCGCCGGGCGCAGCTTCGGACAAAGCGCGGAAGTGCCGGGCCGCGGCCTCCGCCGCCTCGCGGGCGCGCCGCTCGCGGTCGATGAGTTCGGCCCGCTCGCGCTCCAGCTTCACGAGCCGGGTGACGTCGCGCGCGGTGACCAGTTCGGCCCGGCGCCCCTCGTACTCGACCGTATGCGAGGTCACGTCGACGTGGATGATCTCGCCCGATTTCAGCCGGTGGCGCCAGATGCCGGCTTCGTCGAGACCTTCGGTGACCGCGGCGACGTTGGCGCGCAGGGCCGGAATGTCCTCCTCGGGCCGGATGTCGGCGATGGTCAACGACAGGAATTCGTCGCGGTCGTAGCCGTATTTGCGCAGCGCCGCGGCGTTGACGTCGAGAATCCGCAGCGTCTCGAGGTCGTAGACCCACATCGGGTGGGGATGGCTGTCGAAGAGCGTCTGGCGTCCGAGGTGCATCCGCCCTCCGCGTCGGTCGGCTGTCCAACTACGCCGACGCGAGTGGCAACAGGCGCCGGCATCCCCACGCATTATAGTCTAGGAACCCTGTCGGCGAATAGACCGCGACTCCGCACGATCGGGGGCAGCCCGTGGCGCCTTGGCCGGAGGCGACGGCGTTGACCTGGAGGAGGACGTCGTGCAG
>JBMCMJ010000274.1:0-3750 GCA_048615135.1 Pseudomonadota bacterium | reverse complement strand
TCGTTGAGGTCGCCGAGGTGGCCGATGCGCAGGAGTTGGCCGGCGAAGGGGCCGATGCCGCCGCCGAAGGCGACCGAAAGCCGTTCGCGGCAGCACTTGCGCAGCGCGTCGGGGTCGGCACCCGAGGGGAAGCGGATGGCGGTGACGGCGTCCGAACGGGCTTCGGGGACCTTGCACTGAAAGGCGATGGCACCTTCGCGGCCCCAGGTCTCGACGGCCCGGCGCGTGGCCTCGGCGAGCCGGTGGTGGCGGGCGAAGACGTTCGGCAGGCCCTCCTCCAGCAGCATGTCGAGGGCTTCGCGCAGGCCGAACAGCATCTGCACGGGCGGCGTGCCGTAGAACCAGAAATAGGTCTCGTCGCCCTGCCGCAGGCGCCAGTCCCAATAGCGGCGCGGCGCCCCGCCATTGGCAGACGCGCGCATGGCCCGCTCGCCGACCGCGACGAAGGCCATGCCCGGCGGCAGCATCAGGCCCTTCTGCGAGGCGGTGACGACGAGGTCGAGGCCCAACTCGTCCATCGGCAGGTCGACCGAGGCAAGCGAGGCGATGGCATCGACCAGCAGGAGCGCCGGGTGGCCGGCGCGGTCGATGGCCTGGCGGACCGCGCCCACGTCGTGGGTGATGCCGGTCGAGGTCTCGACGTGGACCATCATCACGGCCTTGATGTCGTGCGTCTTGTCGGCCCGCAGCTTGGCCTCGATCAGCTCGGGGTCGACCGGCCGCTCGTGGAAGGGCTCGGTGGTGGTGACGCGGCAGCCGAGGCCCTCTGCCATCTCGGCCCAGCTCTGCGAGAAGCGGCCGGTCTCGGGCATCAGCACGTGTTCGCCCGGCGCGATCAGGTTGTCGAAGGCGAGTTCCCACGCCCCGTGCCCGTTGGCGGAGTAGGCGAACACGTCGCCCGTGGTCTGGAAGACCGTTTTCAAGTCCTCCATGCAGCCGCGCGCCATGGCGGTAAACTCGGGCGAGGCGAAATCGACGATCGGCCGGTGCATCGCCCGCAGCACGCGCTCGGGGATGTTGGTCGGCCCCGGCAACTGGATCAGCTCGCGCCCGCGACGCACCATGGAGAGACCTCGTTCGACGATGGACCGGAGGGGGTTAGCCTACGCCGTGCGCCCGCGCCACGGCCGCGTTCAGCGGGCCAGCCCCCGCAGATACGCCTGCACTGCCGGCCGTAACGTCGCCAGGTTCTTGTAGGCGAGCATGGCGTCCGGCATCTCGTCCAGCCGGTCGGCCAGGGCGGCCGCCGCGTCCGGGTCCGCCGCCATCTCGCCGAGCGGGCGGACGAGGGTGTGGATCGTGAAGAGGACCACGCCGGTCTCGGGCAGCCGGCGGAGCGTCTGCCGCTCGACCCGGAGCCACAGATCATGGCCGGCCGTCTCGGGCGTCACCTCGATCCGTTGGTAGCGGCGCTTGGCCTCCGGCTGGTGGAGCGCCGGATCGTCGAGGATCGACCAGTTCGCCCGCCACACCGGCCGCTCGACGGTGAGGTTCGCGAAGAACCGGTCGGCGGTGGCGCCCAGCCGCTCGGCGAAGCCGGGGACGGGCTCGTGGATGGCGCGCATCGGCCGGCCGAGCTTGTCGGCGAGCCGCCAGCGCGCCGGAAAGGCGAGGAACGCCGCGATCAGCCGGTAGCCGTCGGGACCGGCCGCCATCCAGCAGAGGTCTTCCTGGACGAGCAGCCCGGCCCGCTGGAGCGGCGGGCCGCCCGGTCCGGGCAGGAGGTGCGGGGCGAAGTGGGTGAGATGCTCCTCGATCAGCGCGAGGGTCTCGGCGACCGCCGGCGCCGCCTCCGGCAGTTCGGCCACGATGTCGGCGCCTTCCGCCAGGAGCCGCCGTTTCTGGGCGATCTCGTCCGCGTAGTGCTCGGTGACCCACAGCCAGTCGTCGAGGTCGAGGCGGTGGAGTCCCATGGCGAGTTTGTAGGGCCCCTCGAGGAAGGCCCGCGGCATCGCCTCCCGGCTGGCGCGGAGCGCCACGGCTCAGCTGCCGCCGCGGTAGCGGAAGACGCCCGTGGCGAAGGCGAGCATCTGCCCGCCGTCGTCGGCCAGCGTCGCCTCGGTGAAGTAGATCCGGCGTCCCGAGCGCTTCACGCGCCCCTCGGCGATCATCATTCCGTGGCTGGTCTGGCCGGTGAAGTTGACCGTGAGCGAGAGCGTCACCGCTTGGCGCAAGGGTTCGCCGGGTGGAGTGTAGATGCCGGAAAAGCCGCAGGCCATGTCGAGCATGGCCGCGGCGATCCCGCCGTGGACCACCGAGGTCCGATTCAGGTGCCAGGGCGAGACCGGGGCCTGCATGCGGATGAAGCCCGGCTGCCAGTCGAGAATCTCGACCCCCAGCGTCTTGGCGAACGCGCTCGGTCCCGGATCGAGGACTTCGCGCTCGTCAGTCATGAGCGAGGCTGCCGTAGCGACCGGTACAGAAGATCAGCGGCTCGCGGGCGAAGCGGGTGTAGCGCTGCACTTCGCCGAGAAAGATCAAGTGGTCACCGCCCTCGAAGCGGGCGGCCGTGCGGCACTCGAAGCGGGCGACGACGCCGTCGAGCAGCGGCAGGCCGTCCAGCCCGTCCGCGAAGGCCAAGCCGGCGAATTTGTCGTGGGTCTTCTGGGCGAAACGCCAAACGAGGTCCGCCTGATCGGTGGCCAGCACATTGACCGCGAACGAGCCCGCCTGCTCGAAGGCCTCGAGGCTGAGGGCGGTCCGCTCGAGACACCAGGAGACGAGCGGCGGATCGAGCGAGACACTCGCGAACGAATTGACCGTCAGCCCGACCGGCGCGCCCCCGGGGGCCCGCGTCGTCACCACCGTGATGCCCGTGGCGAAGCAGCCGAGCGCATGGCGATAGGCGCGCAGGTCGTCGCGCGGACAGGAGGTCGACGAGGTCGCGGCGGTGGCCGCTGGGTGGGCCATGACGGCTCCCGAAGCTGCGATTCGAGCGAGGCGATGCGGCGAACCTAGCACGGGATTGCCGACGATCGAGGGGGCGGCGTGCCGATCTTAGGTGAGCGGTTGCGCGCAGTACTCCTGGAAGGCCGGCCGGGCGGCGAGGTCGTCGTACCAGCGACGCAGATGCGGGGTGTCGCTGCGCTCGATGTCCAGCCGGAACCAGCGGTCCGCGAGCAGCCCGACGGCGATGTCGGCGATGGTGAAGGTCGGCCCGGCGAGGAAGCGCGAGCCGGCCAACCGCTCGTCGAGCAGGCCCATCTTGGGGTCGAGGGCGGCGCGCTGTTGCTCGACGAGGTCCATGTCGCGCTCGGCGGCGGGTGTGCGGATCAGCTGCCAGAACACGTCCCGCATGTGGACGTAGCCCTCGGTGTGGTGCCAGTCGAGCCACGCATCCACCATCGCCCGGTCCGCCGGCTGGCTCGGCCAGATCACGTCCTGTCCGTAGCGCGCACCCAGATAGCGCAGGATGGCGTGGCTCTCCCAGACGATCACCGAGCCGTCCTCCAGCGTCGGGATCTTCCGGTTGGGGTTCTTCGCCCGATAGCTGGCATCGTCCAGCCCGCCGAACTTGCCGCCCGCATCGATCCGCTGGAAGGGCAGGTCGAGTTCCGCGGCGCACCAGACCACCTTGGCGACGTTGATCGAGTTCAACCGACCCCAGATCCTGAGCATCACCCTTCCTCCCCCACATGCTGGCCCTCGTTGCCTCCTACCTTTGGACGAACCGGCGCGCGCCGCAAGCGGGTTCGCCTAGCCGTTACGGGAAGCTGACCAGCGCCAGCGAGAACACGAGCGGGATCGTCA
>JBMCMJ010000273.1:0-3793 GCA_048615135.1 Pseudomonadota bacterium | reverse complement strand
AAGTGGCCCCGGCGGAGCCGGGGCCGGGGGTCCAAGGGGGACCATCAAGTCCCCCTTGCTTCTTTTCCCTTGTCTACCGATCCGCCCGGCGGAAGCGGGCTTCGAGGTGGCGGGAGAGGAGGGAGAGGCCGAAGCAGAGGACGAAGTAGAGGGCGGCGACGGTCAGCCAGACTTCGAAGACTTTGCGGGTGGCGACGCTGATCTGTTGGCCGGTGAAGGTCAGTTCTTGGACCGAGATGAGGGAGACGATCGAGCTGTCCTTGATGAGCGAGATCATCTGGCCGGTGAGGGGTGGGAGGATCTTGCGGACGGCTTGGGGGAGGATGACGAGGCGGAGTGTTTGGCGGCGGGTGAGGCCGAGTGCGGTGCTGGCCTCCCACTGGCCGCGGGCGATGTTCTGGATGCCGGCGCGGACGATTTCGGTGACGTAGGCGGCCTCGAACAGGGCGAGGCAGATCGTGCCGGTGACGAAGTTGGCGAAGAGGTTGGGTGGGCCGAACAGGAAGGTGACGACGGCGCGGGGCGGGCCTTCGAGTTGGCGCGCCCAGTCGGCGAGGCCGAGCTGGTTGCTGATCGGCGTGGAGAGAAAGAAGAAGAAGATGAAGATAAAGATCAAGGGTGGCAGGTTGCGCACCAGTTCGACGTAGGTGCGGGCCAGCCAGCGCACGCTGGGGAGGGTCGAGATGCGCGCCATGGCCATGGCGGTGCCGACCACGAGGGCGATGATCGACGCCCAGATGGCCATGCGGATGGTGGTGAACAGCCCGTCCAACAGCATGTTGGTGCGCCATTCGCCGGTCGTCTCGTCGACGAACAGGAAGTAGCCGGGGATCATGCCCCAGTTCCAGTCGTAGACGAGCCGGGTGTCGATCCGGTGGAGCACCCACAGGAAGGCTGCGGCCAGCGCCGTGAGCAGCACGACGTCGAGCCAGCCGATGCGGCGGCGGTGCGGAGTAGGGATCATGGGTCGGGCCGTTCGTGGGCCGCCCGCGCGGACGCGGGCGGCGCGCGATCAGACGGAACGGCTCATTCGGGGACCTGGTCGGCCCAATCCTGGCCGGTGAACCAGTATTCCCAACGCTCCTGCAGGAAGCCGTTGGCGACGTTGAGCATGATCCAGCTGTTGAAGTAGTTCAGCGCGTCGGGGTCGCCCTTGCGCAGTGCGAAGCCTTCGAGGGTGCCCTGGAAGGTTTCGCGGATCGGCAGGTAGAGCTGGTCGGGGAAGGAGGCGGCATCGCGGCCGGGCTTGGGCACGGCACCGACATAGGCGTCGGCATTGCCGTTCAGGACCTCCTGGAGCACGTCGGCCTCGGCGTCGAACTGCAAGAGCCGGGCGCGGGGCAGCTGGGCTTGCACCGCACTCGCCGCGGTCGAGCCGCGCACGGCGGCGATGGTGACGTCACGGTCGTTGAAGTCGTCCAGGCTGGTGCGGTCGGGCATGCGCTCGACGCTGGCGGCGAGCATGTTGCCGGAGCTGGCATAGGGGCTCGTGAAGTTGACCCGGAGCATGCGGTCGGGGCGGAGCGACATGCCGGAGATGACGACGTCGAAATTGCCGGAGAGGAGGGCCGGGATCATGCCATCCCAGACGGTCGGCACGAACTCGACCTCGACGCCCATGTCTTCGGCGAGTTTGGTGGCGACGTCGACCTCGAAGCCGATGATCTCGCCGGTTTTGGAGCGGAACACCCACGGCACGAAATTGCCGACGCCGACGCGGAGCACGCCGCGCTCGACGACCGTGTCGATCAGGCTTTCCTGGGCCTGGGCCGGGGTGGGTAGAGCGGCGGTCACCCCGCCGAGCATGACGCCGGCAAGGGCTGCAGCGATCAGCGACCTGCGATGGAACATGGGATGTCTCTCCTGGATGCGGGGTCTTCGCGGGAAGTCATCGAGCGACCGTCCGTTGCATGCGGTGCTCGAGGCCGGTCACGGCGAAGGATAGCGTGACCGTCAACAACAGATACAAGAGCGCCACGGTGAACCAGATCTCGAAGGTGAGAAACGTGTCCGAGATGATGTTGCGCCCCTCGGTGGTCAGCTCGAACACGGCGATGACCGACACGATCGAGCTGTCCTTGATCAAGGAGACCGTCTGGCCGGTCAGCGGCGGCAAGGTGAGCCGGAACGCCTGGGGCAGCACGATGTGGCGGAGGGTGCGGTAGCGGGAAAGCCCAAGGGCTTGAGCTGCCTCCACTTGACCCCGCGGCACGGCCTCGATGCCGGCCCGGAAGATTTCGGCCGCATAGGCGCCTTCGAACAGCGCCAGGGTGAGGATCGCCGCGGTCATCCGGTCCAGCCCCAGAACCGGCGAGAGCGCGAAGTAGATGATGTAGAGTTGCACCAGGAGCGGCGTGTTGCGGATCACCTCGACATAGGTGCGGGCGATCGCCTGACCGACGAACGAACCGCTGCGCTGCAACAGCGCGGTGACCAGCCCGAACACCAGCATGAGCAGGAAGGCGAGGGCGCTGATCTGGAGGGTGACGAGCAGCCCGTCGATCAGGAAGCCGCGATAGAGGACGCCGTCCTCCCACTCGAACAGATATTGCGGCACGCGATGCCACTGCCAGCGATAGCCGGTGCTGACGGCACCCTGATAGATGCCCCAGACGATGGCGGCCATCACGCCGGCATAGATCGCCAGATGTACGAACGGGTTGCGGCCGGCCATCGATCCTCGGGTCCGGGGGCGACGCCCCATGCCGGCGCCACCGGCGAAAATGAGGTTCGAAAGGGCTCGGGCAACCCCCCGGAAAGGTTTATCCGCTGCCGCTTCGTTGCTGGCGGTGCTCCTCGGCCATCCGCGCCACCTCCTCCGGGGTCCGTGCCGCCACGAACTGCCAGGCGAAGCCGCTGCGTTCGGTGAGCCGCGGCATCAGGTGGCGCTGCAGACGGGCGAGCAGCCACTGCGCCTCCTCGGGATCGACCTCCTCGAGCGCGCGGACATAGGCCTCTGCGGCCGCGGTCGGCTGGTCAAGGCCGAGCAGCGCGTGCCCCTTCGCGACCTGCGCCCGCCAGTCGCCCGGCCGCGTCTTGATTGCCACGGTCGACGCATCCAGGCAGGCGCGGAAGGCGCCCTGGGCGCATTCGCTGGTGGCCTTGTGGGTCAGGGCGTCGCCGTGCGCGCGGTCGGCGTCGAGCGCCCGCTCGAAGTCGACGAGGGCGACCTCCTGTTGGCCCGCCGCCTGGTAGATCGAGCCCCTGGCCACATAGGCGGCGGCGAAGTCGGCATCGAGCGCGATCGCCCGGTTGAAGTCGTCGAGGGCGGCCGGCAGGTCGCGGAGATCGCGGCGCAGCAGGCCGCGCCGATAGCGGGCCTCGGCCGACAGCGGATCGAGCTCGACGGCCCGCTCCAGGTCGTGGTGGGCGGTGGCGAGGTCGCCGAGTTGCCGGGCGTAGTCGCCGCGGCGCAGCAAGGCGTCCATCCAGCCCGGGTTCTGCCGCAACAGGTCGTCCAGCTTGGCGATCGCACGTCGCAGTTCGCCCCGGTTGGCCTCGGCATCGGCCCAGGCGAGCCGCAGCGCGAGCGAGCGGTCGTCGGCCGGGATGTCGAGCGCGTCGACCGCGGCGACGTCGCCGACGGCGAGGGCGAGACGGGCGTGGCCGGCGCGCGCCGTCGGCTCGTCGGGATCGGCCTCCAGCGCCAGCGCGTAGGCGTGCTCGGCCTCCGCGAGCCGGCCCGAGGTGCGCAGCACGTCGCCGAGGAGGGCGAGCATCGGTGCGTGGTCCGGATGGCCGGCGAGGGCCTGTTCGGCGGTCGTCTCGGCGGCGGCGAGGTCGCCCGTGCGCA
>JBMCMJ010000272.1:0-3808 GCA_048615135.1 Pseudomonadota bacterium | reverse complement strand
TTGTCGGTCAGCGGATGCTCGACGAGCTTCTTCAGGACGGCCGGCGGCAGGGTGGCCACGTCGGCGCCGAGCTTGGCGGCCTGCAGCAGATGGACGGGATGGCGGACCGAGGCGACCAGCACTTCGGTCTCCAGCATCGGGTACTGCGCGTAGATGTCGCAGATGTCGGCGATGAGCTGCATGCCGTCGTGGCCGATGTCGTCGAGCCTGCCGACGAACGGCGAGATGAAGGTCGCTCCGGCCTTCGCCGCCAGCAGCGCCTGCACCGGCGAGAAGCAGAGCGTGACGTTGACCTGGATGTTCTCCCGGGTGAGCTGGCGGCACGCCTTGAGGCCATCCCAGGTCAGGGGCAGCTTGACGCAGACATTGGGTGCCAGATCGGCGAGCCTGCGGCCTTCCGCCAGCATGGCGTCCGCCTCGATCGCGGTGACCTCGGCACTGACCGGGCCATCGACCAGGGCGCAGATCTCGCGCACCACCTCCAGCATCGGCCGGCCGCTCTTGGCGATCAGCGAGGGGTTGGTGGTGACACCGTCGAGAAGCCCCGTGGCGGCGAGTTCCTCGATCTCGCTCACCTCGGCCGTATCGACGAAGAACTTCATGACCTTCTCCCGCATTGGCTGGCGGCCTGATAGCGCAGACCGGCGGGCTTCGGTAGCGCCCAGGGTACCATCGGTCCTCAGGTGAAGATGGCGCCGGCGGCAAAACCGATCGCGAACATGATCCACTCGTTGCGCGACCGCGCGAACAACCAGTTCACGGCGTCGCGCGCGCGGTCGCCGAGGCTCGGCTCGGGGCGCTGGGGGTCGGACATGGGGAAAGCTCCAGGCAGCGACGAAGTCCGGTAAGCCTAGCAGCGGCGGGCGCTGTGATCACGCGCGGTGAGGCCCGAAAAAAATTTAGGCCCGGCGCGTGGAGGGGGGGAACGCGCGCCGGGCCTGTCTCGAGGACACTCGGAGCCTACCGCGTTATGGATTTCACACCTTGATTTAGGTCAATGGACGCCATCGACCAAAGTCCAAGGGCTACTCGTTGCCGCCCGCCAGACGGCGCAGGGCCGGCAGATCCCGGATGCTCACGCCGTGGGCACCGGCGCTCTCGATCAGGCCCTGGCGCTTGAGGTTGGAGATCTGCCGGCTGACCGTCTCCATCGTCAGGCCCAGATAGTCGGCGATGTCCGACCGGCTCATCGGCACCTCGACCTGCACCTCGACATCGTCCCGGCTGCCCACCCGGTCGGCCATCATGACGAAGAACGACGCCACGCGCTCGGCGGCCGTCTTGCGCCCGAGGAGAAGCATCCAGTCCAACGCGCGGTCGAGCGTCGCGGTCGCGTCCTCGAACAGACGCCGCTCCAGATGCGGCCACGCGTCCATCTGCTCGCGCAGGCGATCCTGCTCGAACAGGCAGAGCTCGACGCGGGTCACCGCCTCGGCGAAGGTGGCGTACTCACCGGACAGCATCGGACCCAGGAAGTCGCCACCGAACAGGAAACCCGTGATCTGCTGGCGGCCGTCGGGCAACAACTTGAACAGCTTGATCGTGCCGCTCAACACGTTGGCCACTTGGCGAACCGTGGCATCCTCCTCCACGATCAGCTCGCCCGGCTCGAACACCTTCTGCGAGGACATGGCGTGGAGCTGCTGCAGCTCGGACGAAGACAACACGGCGCAGAACGACGCCTCCCGCACGCCACACACCGCGCAGCGCGACGCGCGCGTCGGCGTCAGGCGAAGGCACCCCGTTTCGGCCGTCATACCACCCATTCTCATGCCACCTTTGGTGCCATGGAACGGCATCGAACCACAACCGCCACGACGCGGAGACAGGGCCTCCAGGGTCGCAACACCCGGTTTTCCGGTTCCATCGCCACGATCAAATCGCTGCATTCGCCCCGTTTTTCCGATCGATCATCGCCAAGCGACATTTTGTCGCTCGTGAGCTAGATCAAAACGACCACCGGGAGAAGGACCCAATCGCCGTCATGATCGACATTCTCGCCGTCGGCGAACCCCTCGTCGAACTGAACCAGGACCGGAGCCTCGGCGCCGCGCTGTACCGTCTGGGCTGCGGCGGCGACACCTCGAACTGCGCGATCGCCGCGGCGCGCCTCGGCAGCCGGGTCCGCTACTGGACGCGGCTCGGCGCCGACGGCTTCGGCGACACCCTGGCCGAGCGTTGGCGCGCCGAAGGGGTCGATGCCGACGGCGTGGTGCGGGACGCCTTGGCCTTCACCGGCGCCTACGTCGTCCACCACGGCGCCGACGGCCATCGCTTCAGCTATCTGCGCCAAGGCTCGGCGGCGAGCCGGATGAGGCCGGACGACCTGCCCGCCGACCTTTTCACGGGCGTCCGGCTCTTGCACCTCTCCGGCATCTCGCAGGCGATCAGCCAAAGTGCCTGCGATACCGGTTTCGAGGCGATCGAGCGGGCCCGGGCGGCCGGCGTGCGGGTAGCCTACGACACCAACCTCCGGCCGGCGCTCTGGCCGCTGCCGCGGGCGCGGGCGATCATCGAGGCGGCCGCGGCGAGGGCCGACATCCTGCTGCCGAGCCTCGACGACGGCCGCCTGCTGACCGGCCTGGAGGATGCGGAAGCGATCGCCGCACACTATCTGTCGAAGGGACCCCGGGTGGTCGCGCTCACGCTCGGCCGCGAAGGTGCGCTGATCGCGACCCCCGAACGCACCGAGCGGCTGCCCGCCGTCGCGGTCGAGGCGGTGGATGCGACCGGAGCGGGTGACGCGTTCGACGGCGCGTTCCTGACGGAGTACCTTCGACACGGCGATCCGTTCGCTGCCGGACGCTTCGCCAACGCCGCGGCCGCACTTTCGACCCGGGGCTACGGGGCGGTCGATCCCCTGCCCCGCCGTGCGGAAGTCGAGGCGCTCTTGGCGTCGACGGGTCCGAGGGCGTAATCCTCCGGGCCGACCCACGAGACCAGACGAGGAGACGGCGTGGCCGACACGCGCTTGGTGCAACCGATCGATCCCGAAGCCGTCCTGCCGGCCCCGCATCTGGCGGGGCTGAACCCGGAGCAGTTCCGCGCCGTCACGGCTCCCGACGGGCCGCTGCTCGTGCTCGCAGGCGCCGGCACCGGCAAGACGCGCGTCCTCACGACCCGCCTCGCCCACCTCCTCCTCGAAGGCCGCGCCCGGCCGGGCGAGGTGCTGTGCGTCACCTTCACCAACAAGGCGGCGCGCGAGATGAACGAGCGCGTCGAGGCGCTGATCCGCCGGCCGGTGCAGGGCATGTATCTCGGCACCTTCCACGCCATCGGTGCGCGCATCCTGCGCCGGCATGCCGAGCGGCTCGGCTTCACGCCGACCTTCACCATCCTCGACACCGACGACCAGCTCCGGCTGCTTAAGCAGGTGGTCCGCGACCACGATCTCGACGAGAAGAAGTGGCCGGCCCGCGTGCTGTCCTCGATCATCCAGCGCTGGAAGGATCGGGGCTGGCGGCCGGAGAAGGTGCCCGCCTCCGAGCACGGCGACTTCGCGCTCGGCCGCTCGGTCCAACTCTACACCGCCTATCAAGAGCGGCTGCGCACGCTCAACGCCTGCGATTTCGGTGATCTCCTGCTGCACGGACTGACCCTGTTCGAGCAGCACGGCGACGTCCTCGACAGCTACCAGCGGCGCTTTCGCGCCGTCCTGGTCGACGAGTACCAGGACACCAACGTCGCGCAGTATCTCTGGCTCCGGCTGCTCGCGCAGGTGCATCGCAACCTCACCTGCGTCGGCGACGACGACCAGTCGATCTATTCGTGGCGCGGCGCCGAGGTGGGCAACATCCTGCGCTTCGAG
>JBMCMJ010000271.1:0-3816 GCA_048615135.1 Pseudomonadota bacterium | reverse complement strand
AATTCGACCAATGGGTCCGCCCCGAAAACATGCTCGGCCCGACGCCGTAAGGGGCGGAGAAGAAGGAAAAGTAGGAAAAGCAGGGGCTTTTGGCCCCTGCACCCCGGGGCCGGCCACGGCCGGCCCACATTTCGGGCGGGTGCGGGCGTGCGTCGTGCCGAACGGCTCAACGACCTCGCCGACGCGTCGACCCGAAGGCCGCACCGGCGAGAAGCAGATCGAGCGGGATGGCGGCCCGTGACTTCGACAGCGCCATCTCGGGGGCCCCCTCGTGACGGCAACACGCCGAGGCATGGACCGGGAATGCCGCATCGACGAAGCCTGTCCCCCGCAGGGCGAAGCAAGTCGAGGTCACCCGCCCGCGGAGCGTTGCGGTCTGCGAGTGGAGGTCCCCGTCCCGATGCTCGTCGGCGTCCTCGAGGGCAGCTGCGGCGGTGACCTCGTCCCTTTCTCGAAGGCGCCGAGGCCCGGTCAGCCTTCCCCCGATGCAAGCGCCTCGGCGAGGTCGCGCAGGGCTGCCAAGCCGACGACGTCGGTGGGACGAAGGCGGAGTCGATGCCGCGGCGTGTTGGCGAACAGCTGGTCGATCTCCGCCAGATAGCCGTGCTCACCGCGACGCCGGGCCGCCAGAAACGCGCCATCGGCATCGTCGGGCAGGACCTGGTTGACGACGATACCGGCGAGTTCGATGTCGAAACGGCGCAGCCGATCGCGCGCCTTGGCGCTTTCCTGGATGGGCAGTCGCTGCGGGGTCAAGACCAGGACGAAGCCGGTCCGTGCCGGGTCGAGCAACAGCCCGCGCATCCCGGCGAAACGTTGGCGGCGGGCCAGCAGCCGCTCCTCGATGCGGGATTCCGGGGTCGCATCCAGGCGGCGTTCCTGATCGAACCGGGAGAGATCGTCGCCGCGCACGCGGGCCCCGCCGAGACCCGCCAGCATCCGGCCGAGGCGGCCGGACCGCTCGCGATTGCGCAACAGCCCTTCGGCCCAGGCGGTCATGACCTCCGGCATGGTCAACAGGCGCAGCGTGTGCCCGGTCGGCGCGGTATCGAACACGACGAGATCGTAGCGGTCGAACGCGTCCTCCATCAACTGCGCGACGCGCTCGAGCAACGCGCTCTCGGCCGCCCCCGGTCCATCACGGGCAAGGTCCAGCTGCCGGTCGACCTCGTGATAAAGGGCCGGCCGCACGAGGTCGCGCATGTCCCGCTTGACGGCCTCGATGTGCCGGTCCGCCTCGCGCTCGGGGTCGATCTCCATCCCGAACAGATTCGGGGCCAGCGCCAGCTCGCCGTTACCGATCTCCACCTCGATCACGTCGCCCAGCGAGTGCGCCGGATCGGTGGAGGCGAGCAGCGTCCGCCTGCCACGGGCTGCCGCCAGCAAGGCCAGACAGGTGGCGACCGTCGTCTTGCCGACACCCCCTTTGCCGCCGACGAAGAGAACCTTCCTTTCGAGCAGCGCGTCGACCGACATCCGCCGCTCAACAGCAGCGGAAATGGTCGAGCGGTGACTGATCCATGCCCATGCGGCGGTGCCAGTCGTGGAAGCGCTCCAAGAGCAGCGGCTGCAGTTCCAAGGTCTGGAACTGCGCCGGATTGGGGACGCCCAACATCTCGGCGTAGACCATCAGCATGAACAGATCGTCCTCGTCGCGCCGCGCCCGCGCCACGGCCCCGCGATAGGGCGCGGTGTAGAACTCGCGCAACAGGGCGTCGACCTGCCGCAGCCGCCGGCCGAGGCTGCCCGTTCGGGTCTCGGTCATGTGCCTCTCCCGCCGCACGGCGTCCCCGCCGACGCGAAGCTCCGCCAACACCCCGCGCGCCCTGGCACCCGATGGCGGATCGCATCGCTTACCGGCACGACGCTCGATCGCGGCCCGACCGCCGCCATCGGGCCTACTCCGCCGCGACGGCGGCGGCCGCCGCCCGCCGCTCGCGGTTGAACGCGGCGAGCGCCTCCAGGATGACCAGGATCGCCGCGACCAGGATCACCAGATCGAGGGCGACCAGGAAATAGCGTCCCTGCTCCCAAAAGCCCCAAAGCTGGATCAAGAGAGCGAGCACGGTCATGGTCAACAGGAAGCACATCGGCAGAATCGTGTACCAGACCGGCCGCCCGAGCTTCACCAGCATCACCGTGACCACCATCAAGGTGAGCCCGGCCAGGAGCTGGTTGGTGGTGCCGAACAGCGGCCAGATCGCGAGCCCGCCGGCACCGGACAGCCCACCGGCGCCGAAGGCGAGGGCCAGACATGCGCCCACCGCCAAGAACGTGGCGATCAGGTTGTCCCGGAGGAGCGCGACACCATAGATGTTCCCCCATTCCTGGATGATGTAGCGCTGCAGACGTACGCCCGTGTCCATCGTCGTGCCGGCGAAAAGCACCGCCATCACCGTCAACAGCGTGATCGCGAACTCCAGCGGCAGGCCGAGGCCATTGTGGACGATGGACGCGCCGCCGTTGACGAACGCGTTGAGGCTGCCCTGCCCGAAGGCGGTGTAGACCGCCTCCCAGTCGGCGAGGGTCGCAAAACCGGCGGTGGTGACGATGATCGCGGCCAGGGCCAGCGAGCCCTCGCCGATGGCGCCGAAATACCCGACGAAACGCGCGTCGGTCTCCTTGTTCAACTGCTTCGAGGTGGTGCCGGAGCTGACCAGCCCGTGGAAGCCCGAGATGGCCCCGCAGGCAATGGTGACGAACAGCAAGGGCAGCAGCGGCGGCGTGCCGGCGGGCAGGTTGTCGTTGATCGCCGGTGCCACCACCTCGGGCTGCAACACCAGCACCGCGCCATAGACCACGCCCAGGCCGACGAACAGCTGCAGACCGTTGATGTAGTCCCGCGGCTGCAGCAACAGCCAGACGGGCAGCAGCGAGGCGATGCCCGCATAGGCGAACAGCAACAGGATCCACTGCGCGTTGCTCGGCAGCCCGAAGGTGCCGTCGCTCAGGGTGATCGGGACCGAGCTGCCGAGATAGACGGTGAGATAGAGCACGGCGACGCCGATCAGCGACGGCCAGAGCAGGCCGACGCCGCGGCGGTAGAGCAGGTAGCCGATGATCACCGCCACGATGATCGCGCTCCAGGCGGGAAACACGCTGCTCGGAAAGCTCGTGAACAGTCCGGCGATGGCCACCGCGAACACCGCGTTGACCATCAACAACAAGAGGAAGATGACGATCATGAAGACCGAGCGGGCGCGGCTGCCGACCACGTCGGCGGTGAGCGCGCCGATGCTCCTGCCCTTGTTGCGGACGGAGGCCCAGATCGCGGCGAAGTCGTGGATGCCGGCGAAGAAGATCGTGCCGAAGATCACCCAGAGCGTGGCAGGCAGCCATCCCCAGATGACGGCGATCGCCGGGCCGATGATCGGTGCGGCACCGGCGACGGAGGTGAAGTGATGACCCCAGAGAACGAACCGGTTCGTCGGCACGTAGTCGATGCCGTCCTCCAACTCGTGCGCCGGTGTGCGGAACTCCGGATCGAGCCGGAGGATGCGCTCGGCGATGAAGCGCGAATAGACGAAGTAGCCGAAGGTCATGGCAACGGCGCCGGCCAGCACCAGAAAAACTGCGTTCACGATCGTCCCCCCCTGTCGGTAACGACGTTGCCGCTTGTTCATGCCGCCCTCTCCCCGTGGCGCAGTGCGCGGTGCAGCACGACCGCGACGTTCGGCGGATGCGTAAGGGAGGGCCGTAGGCCGAGTGTGTCGTGTCCTTCGCGCGCGGCCTCCTACACCACGACCGCGGGCACTACCCCGGCAACGACCGCGCCTGACCCGAGCGACCGTTCGGGTTCCGCTCGGAACCGGTGGA
>JBMCMJ010000270.1:0-3824 GCA_048615135.1 Pseudomonadota bacterium | reverse complement strand
TGTCGACCCGGTTCGCCGCGACGCCGGTCGTGTTCGGCGTGATCCTCGAGATCACTCGGCGCAAGCGGGCCGAGGAACGCCTCCAGCGATTGGCGATGGAGGACAGTCTGACCGGGCTCGCGAATCGGCGCGGCTTCGACGACGCGTTGGCGCGGGCACTCGCCGCGGCCGAGCGGCGGGGAGAGTCCGTGGTCGTCGTGCTCTTGGACCTCGACGGCTTCAAGCCGGTGAACGACCGGCTCGGCCACGACTTGGGCGACGAGGTGTTGCGTGAGACGGCCCTGCGGCTTCGTCGGACCGTGCGGGCGGGCGATCTGGTGGCCCGCTTCGGCGGCGACGAGTTCGCGCTGGTCCTGGAGAATCTGTCCGATGCCGAACTCGGCGTGCTGGCCGACCGCATCCTGCTGGAGTTGGCCCGTCCGTTAACGGTGCAGGGCGCCGAGGTGGCGATCGGCGCGAGCCTCGGTTCTGCCCGCTTTCCGCTCGAGGGGGCGCGGGGTGCCGAACTGGTCCGGCGTGCCGATGCCGCCCTTTACCGGGCCAAGCACGAAGGCGGCGGGCGGCACGTGCCCTGCCGCCGCCTGGGGGCCGCGAAGGGGCCCGTCGTTCGCCTCGTCGACACGCGCTGACCCGTCGGTGGCGCCGGTGACGCCGAGCGGGCATTGGCGGCGTCATGGGTGTGGCGCTTCGAGCCGCGATGCACGGACGGATCGATCATTCGTCGGCTGCCACGGTCCGACCGATGCCCACGTCCTCCGGGGCAACCGCCACGGACTTGATCACGGCATGGCAGACTTGGCCGGGCACGAGGCCCATGGCCTCGACCGACCGGCGGGTGATGCGGGCGAACAGGCGATCCTCACCGACCTCGAGCGTCACCATCGTGCCGGGACCGTGACCGGGCCGAATCTCGACGATGGTCCCGCGCAGGATGTTGAGCGCCGACAGACCGCGGGGCTCTACGCTCGACAGGATGACCTCCTGCGCGGCGATACGCACCCGGAGCGCTGCTCCGGGCGCTTCGGCGACCTGCGGCAGCCAGAGGCGGCCGGCGGTCGTTGTCAATTCGGTCAGGCCATCGGGATGATGCGCCACCACCCGAGCGGTCAGGACCGAGGCCGCGCCGCGCACCCCCATTGCGGCGACGTCGCCCAGAACCTGCTGCGGGGGGCCGAACGACACGATCCTGCCCTGGCGGAGGGCGACGACCGTGGTGGCCAGCCGCGCCACCTCGGCCGAAGAGTGGCTGACGTAGAGGATCGGCACCGACACCTCGTCGCGCAGCCGCTCGAAATAGGGAAGGATCTCGGCCTTGCGCGCCTCGTCGAGGGAAGCGAGCGGCTCGTCCGCCAGAACCAGCTTCGGTCCTGCGAGGAGTGCACGACCGATCGCGACCCGCTGCTTCTCACCACCCGACAGCGCGCCGGGGTGGCGGTCCAGGAGGTGGCCTATGCCGAGCAGCTCGACCACGCGCGGCAGACTTTCGGTGCGCGCCGTGCGCGGGGCAAACCAGCGGCCGTAGAGAAGGTTCCGCCGCACCGTCAGATGCGGAAACAGACGCCCCTCCTGGAATACGTAGCCGAGACGGCGTCGGTGCGGCGGGAGAAAGCGTCGCGCTTCGGTGTCGACCAAGACCCAGTCGTCGACGGCGATCCGCCCCCGGTCCGGACGCAGGAGGCCCGCAACGGCTTCCACCAGCGTCGTCTTGCCCGAGCCCGAAGGTCCGAACAGCACCGTCACCCCGGGCGGGGCATCGAAGGCGACGTCCAGCTCGAAGCCGGGAAAGCGATGGCGGAGCACGACCGAAAGCGTCATCGGCCGCTGATCGAGAGCGCCACGCGGCGGGCTACGAACTCCGACAGGAGAAGTGCCGCCATGGCGATGGCGATGGCGACCACTACGAGGCGCGTGGCCGCTTCCTGGCCGCCGGGCACCTGCAGGAAGGCGTAGATCGCGGATGGAATGGTCTGCGTCTGGCCCGGAATGTTCGAGACGAACGTGATCGTCGCACCGAACTCGCCGATCGCCTTGGCGAAGGCGAGGATCGAGCCGGCGACGACCCCGGGCAGGATCAGGGGCAGCGTGACCGTCGCGAACACCCAGGTGCGCGAGGCGCCGAGAGTGGAAGCCGCGGCCTCCAGCCTGGGGTCGACCGCCTCGATGGCCAGGCGGATCGCCCGCACCATCAGCGGGAAGGCCATGACGGCGGCCGCAACGGCGGCGCCCGTCCAGTGAAACGACAGGACGATACCGAACCACTGGTCGAGAAACTGGCCGACAGTACCGCGTCGCCCGAAGGTGATCAGCAGCACATAGCCCGTCACGACCGGCGGCAGAATGAGCGGCAGGTGGACGAGGCCGTTCAGCAGCTGCTTGCCCATAAAGGACCATCGCGCCAGCGCGTACGCGACGAGGACCCCCAGCGGCAAGCTAGCCACCGTCGCCCAGAACGAGACCCGCACGGACAACCGCACCGCCTGCCACTCGGCCGGCCCCAACCAGTCCGCCGCTCCCTCCCACATCAATCGAGCACGCGGAAGCCGAACTCGGCCCAGATCACGCGGGCGGCGTCGGAAGTCAGGTAATCCAGAAAGTCGGCCGCGACCGGGCTCTCGCTTTGGGCGGTGATCCCGGCAGGGTAGGTGATCGGCACGTGGCTGCCGGCCGGGAACGTGCCGATGACGGAGACGTTGTCCTCGATCGCCGCGTCCGTGGCATAGACGATCCCGAGCGGCGCTTCGCCCTGCGCCACGAAGGCCAACGCGGCGCGGACGTTGTCGGATTGCGCCACCAGCGGCGCCACGCTGTCCCACAAGCCCAGCGAAGTCAGCGCCTCCTTGCCGTAGACGCCAGCGGGCACGGCGTCGACCAGCGCCATCGACAGCCGGCCGCCGTCGAGCAGTCCGACCAGATCGAGGTCTGCATCGACGGCCATCGGTTGCGCGTCGCGGCCGTGGGCGATCAGCACCAGCGTGTTGCCCAGGATGTCCCGCCGGGTTTCTTCGCGCAGGTCGCCCGAGGCCTCGATCGCGTCCATCCAATCGACGCTCGCCGAGATGAAGACGTCGGCCGGCGCCCCCTCCTGGATCTGGCGCGCGAGCGCCGACGACCCGGTAAAGGACATCACCGCGCGTTGGCCCGTCTCCGCCGACCAAGCTTCCGCCACACGATCGAGTGCGTTCCCGAGGCTGGCCGCGGCGAAGAGCAGCACCTCGTCCGCCATGGTTCGTACCGGCGCCAATGTGAGCGCGAGGGCGGTCACGGCCAGCACGACGGGACGGCGCAAGGAGCTATGGGGCATGTGCATTCTCCTTACGATATGGTTCGATAAACCTATCGCAGCATCTCCGACCCGTGATCAACCGCTATTTTTCCCTGGGAATATCGCTCAGCAGGTCCTGAAGATCCCGCAGTCGGCCGGCGCCGGCGTCGGCCGCAAGGCGCTCGAAGTCACGATAGAGGACGAGCACCTGCCGCCCGGTTTCCGTGAGCACGGCTCCACCGCCTTGCGCTCCGCCGCGGCTGCTGTCGACGAGCGGCGCGCGGAACATGGCGTTCAAGGTCCGGATCAACATCCAGGCCCGTTTGTAGCTCATGCCCATCTCGCGCCCGGCGGCCGCGATCGACCCGCAGCGGTCGATGCGCTCGAGCAGTTCGGCCTTCCCCGGCCCGAACATCTCGTCGTCGCCGAACACGATCCGGATGCGCAGGCACGGCGTTCGGGGCGCGCGTTCGGGTTTGCGTTCCATATCGTCAGCTTCCTGCGAGGCATGACGCTGCGCAAGGGGTGCGGTGGGACGCGTGCTGCCGGTCCTCGACAACCA
>JBMCMJ010000269.1:0-3873 GCA_048615135.1 Pseudomonadota bacterium | reverse complement strand
CTTGTTCTGCTTGTTCTGCCCGACGACCTCATCCATCGAATGCGTCGCTGCACGAGCAGCCGGGTCGTCCTACCGCAACGAAGGCCGCGGGCGCAGCCGGCCGGCAGCCGATCAGTCGCACCCGTTGCGGTCGTCGTCGAGCGCTGTCTGCAGGTCGGCCAGCGACGGATGACGGGCGAAAATGTCGCGGTAGCGCCGAAACGTCTTGGGGAAAGCTGTCGCACTCGTAGAGCACGTTGATGATGTCGCTATCGAGTTCGGACGCCATATCCGCGGGCAGCGCCGGCCAACGGTCGCGAAGCCCGAAGGTGCTCACCCGCCCCGCCGCGATGTCGTCCATCAGGCTCACCACTCGATCCGGATAGACGTTCAACTCGGCGCGGCTCACCCCGCGTCTCCCTTCGGCAATCGTTCGGGTGTCGTGACGACACGGCCGCATCGCTGATAACGTGACCTACCTCCGGAGACGAGGCCCCACGCGCAGAGACGCACGACATGGACGATCCCTTCGACCTGCAACGCTTCGTCGATGCGCAGGCGCCGGTCATGGCCGACGTCGAGGCCGAACTCCGCGCCGGACGCAAGCGCCGCCACTGGATGTGGTTCGTCTTTCCGCAGCTCGACGGCCTCGGCTCCAGCCCGATGGCCCGGCGCTACGCGATCTCCGGCATCGACGAGGCGCGGGCCTATCTGGCGCATCCGGTGCTCGGGCCGCGGCTGAAATGCTGCGCCGCCCTGGTGAAGGACGCGCCCGGCGACGACATCCGAGCCGTCATGGGCAGCCCCGACGACCTGAAGCTTTGCTCCTCGATGACGCTGTTCCACGCGGCCGATCCGGGCGAGCCCGTCTTCGCGGCCGTCCTGGCGCGGTGGTACGGCGGCCGGGCCGACCCGCGCACGCTGGCCGGGCTCGGGGCGACGGACGCTCAGACCGGGACCAGCAACTCGTAGTCGATCAGGGCCCAGGCGAAGCCGTCACCCCGGGACAGAAAGCCGCCGTGGCCGCGGCGGGGGCGGAGGATGACGTGGCGAGGCTTGTGATCGCACACCATCCAGCCCCGCTCGCGCATGGCGACCCGCGCCGCCTGGCCGAGGGCCACCATGGTCTCGCCGGGGATCAGTCCCGCCTGCATCGCCGCCTCGGCGTCGATGCCGTCGATCCACCGGTAGAGCAGGACGTAGATCCGCTCCCAGTCGTAGGCGATGCGCCGTTCCTCCGGCACGCCTTCCTGCGAGGCCAAGAGGACCCGGTTCATCCGGTAGCAGAGATCCGACTTACGCCCCAGCTGCCACTCCAGATAGCGGGTCGGCGGCGAATAGATCGCGAGCGGATGCTTGGTCGGGATGGCCGAGCGCGCCAGCTTGCGCAGTTTTTCGAGATTGCCGAACTCCTCGAACGGCGAAAGAAACTCGGCCCGGTCGATCTCCGCCTGCTCCACCTCGTCCAGATGCTTGCCGCCGTCGAGCACGGTGACGCTGGTGTCCTGCCCTGCGCGGCTGAACTTGGCGACGAGCGCGAAGTCGGGACGCGCCGGATGCGGGACCGGCACGCGGTAGACGGCCCCGGTCGCCCCGGCGAGTGCCCGGCCCACCTTCTTGAACCGCTGGTCGACGAACCAGGCCTCGGGCAGTACCGAGCGGACGGCCGCCCAGCCGTAGCGGGTGACGAAGAGTTCGCCGCCCTGCTTGCCGGTCAGGCGCACATAGTCGACGCCGAACAGGGTGCAGCGATGCTCCGGCGGCACGCGATCGAAGGCCGGCTGGGTGCCGCGCCGGAATTTGTAGTCGAAATGCTCCAAGAAGGATCACTCCTCCTCTTCGAACAGGGGCAGATCGAGGACCGCCGCATAGTCCTCGGCGCTGCCCCCGTTCAGGCAGCACTCGATGATCCGCCGGCCGGTCGCCAGCAGGTCCGGAACGAGGAACTGTTCCAGTTCCTGGCGGAAGAAGTCCTGCAGGAGCCGCGCGCCGGCGTCGTAGGCCTCGATGCCGACCTCGGGCTGCGTCTCCACCTCGAAGAAGATGCGGCCGATGGTGTAGCCCTCGACGACGATGGTCGAGGGCGTGTAGCCGAGCAGCGGGCAGCGCGACGGCTTCATCTGGTTGGCCGTGAACCGCGCGCCGCCGCGCCGGGCGAGGTACTCGCGGGTGATCCACTGCGGCATGAAGCCGACCTCCCAGATCCCGACATGCTGGTTCGGGATCAAGACGTAGCGCACCTCCGGCGTCTCGATGATCTGGTTGAGCAACAGGTTCGCCTGATCGACCCGGCGGCCGGTGGCGAAGGGCCAATAGGAGCCCACCCCTTCCGAGGTCATGCCCTCGGTCTGCACGATGCTGGGGTTGGCATGGCCGCGCGGCGCCACCAGCCGCCAGAGCCAAGCGAGCGCGGGCGGCAGCAGATGGAACATGCCGATGATGCCGTAGGTCGGCAACTCGGCGGAGCAAGGCGGCGTGCGCACGCCCATGCTGCGCACGTCGACGTCGACCGCCCCCTCGACCACGTTGGGGATGATCGTGCGCGGGATGATGACCCGAGGGTTGGGGCACGGCTCGCCGGGGGCATCCTCGGTATGGTCCCAGATCAGGCAGGTCGCACCCGGCTGGCCCTGGAGGTTGAGGAACAGGAGCGGCTCGGGCGGGCTGATGCAGAGCTTCTCCAGATGCGGGTCGGTGCCGTATTCGCGCAGGTGATTGCAGCGCACGAACCACGCATCCTCCGCGTCCATCAGCGTGAGCTTGCCGCGCCCCTTGTCGAGCGAGGGGTGGCAGAGCGCCATGTCGTCGGTCACCGGCTGCAGGACGGAGGCCTGCGGCAAGGTCAGGATCCGCTCCTCGTCGCTCTTCAGGTTGCGGCCGAGCAGCAGCGAGCCGTCCAAACGGCGATGCACGTGCTCCAGCATCTCGCTCTTGCCGCCGCCGCTCGCCCCTTCGTGCGAGATCACCAGCTTGTTCTGGTAGGGGGTCACCAGCCGCACGGTCGAGCAGTGCATGGTGAGCCAGTGCTCCTTCTCGCCGATGTTGAGGAGCACGCCGTAGATGCCCTTCTTGGCGCTCGGCCCCGGGTAGAGGTTGTAGCTGAACAGTTCGTGCCCGGCGTAGGTGCGGTTGTGCACGACCACCTGGCGGCCGTCGAAATCCGTGTGGCGGAAGGGCGGTGCGACGTAGATCACCGCCCGCGGGTGGAACGTTTCGGGGATCTCCTCGGTCGGCAGGATGCCCTGCAGGAGCGCGAGCCCGAGAGCGAAGAAGCCGGCATTGTCCGGGGCGATGACCATGGCGTGCGTGCCCTTGCCGGGCATGCCGGCAAAGAACGCGAAGGCCGCGAGCTTCTGCGTCTTCAGCCAGTCGAAGGTGCGCTCGCGCAGGGGCTCGAACGAGGTCTCGAACCGCTGCTCGAAGGTCGGCTTGTCGGTCGGCCGCTTGTCCCCGATCACCATGCAGTCGGGATCGCGCCGCCGCATGTAGGCCTCGGTGTAGTTGGCGCAGATGCCGTTCTTGGCGCGGCAGACGACGGCATCGACGACGCGCCCCCGGCCCGGCACGTCGTAGGCCACCTCGTGCCAGCCATCGACGGCGTCGCGCACCGCGAGATCGGCGAGTTCGGCGATCGAGCCGGCGAAGGTGACCGAGGGGGCTTCGGTGAAGATCTCCTCGACCTCCGCCGGCAACTGAAAACGGGGCAGAGCCTTGCTGGTCGTGGTCATCGCGTGCCGTCGTCCCTGGGTGCGGGGTTTCGAGGGTGATCTCGAGATCGTCTCTTCCGACGTGTGGCCGATGAGAAGAGGACCGCTCGAAGCCGGTACTCCCGATTGCTCTGACCCGGTGCCGAGACGACGTCAACGCGGGCGGACGACGCACGTTCGTCCAGGG
>JBMCMJ010000268.1:0-3889 GCA_048615135.1 Pseudomonadota bacterium | reverse complement strand
CGATCATGCAGATCCTGTTCACCCACACCAACTTCCCGGGCCAATTCGGCCCGTTCGGCGCGTGGCTCGCCGAACGGGGCTGGGATGTGCTCTTCGCCACCGGCCGCGAGGATGCCCAGCCGCCGGCTCGCTGCCGCATGTTTCACTTTCCTTGTGGCCAGGCCGCCGCCGAGACGCACCGCCACGCCCACGGCCTGGATCGCGCATTACGCACGGCCGAAGCCTTCGCCATCGTTGCCAAACGGGTCCGCGAGCGAGGGATCGTGCCCGACGTGGTGGTGGCGCACGGCGGCTGGGGGGCCGGCACCTACGCCAAGGCGGTGTGGCCGGAGACGTGCTTCGTCACCTATGCCGAGTGGTGGTATCGCCATCCGCGGGCCGACGTGCATCCGGCCGAACCGCCACCGCGCGATCCGGTCGCGGAACGGGCGCGTGCGCTTGCCGCCAATGCCCCCATGCTGCTCGACCTTGCGCAGGCCGATCTGATCCTCTGCCCGACGACCTTCCAAGCGACGCAGTTTCCGGCATGGCTCCGGGCTCGTCTCTTGGTCGACCCGGACGGCGTCGACACCGACCTGTTCGCCCCCGATCCGACGGCGCGCGGCCGACTCGCCACCTACGGCGTGCCCGCCGACGCCGAGGTCGTCACCTACGCTACACGTGGCATGGAGCCCTATCGCGGCTTTCCGGAATTCCTCCGCGCCCTGGCCCTGCTGCAGCAAAGCCGGCCATGCCTGCATGCGGTGATCGCCGGGCGCGACCGGGTGGTCTATGGCGCTGCCCTACCGCCGGGCGAGAGTTGGAAGCAACGCATGCTCGCCGAACTCGAACTCGATGCGACACGAACGCACTTCGTGGACCTGCTGCCACTGCCGGCATACGCCGATTTGCTGCGCGCTTCCGATCTCCATGTCTATCTGACGCTGCCCTTCGTCTTATCCTGGTCGATGCTCGAGGCGATGAGCATCGGTTGCCCCCTGGTGGCGAGCGACGTCGCGCCGGTCCGCGAGGCGGTGGGGACGAGCGGGGCCGCCGAACTGGTCGATCATCACGACGTCGAGGCCCTGGCCGCCACTATCGCCCGCGGCCTCGACGATCGGCCTGCTGCCCTGGCTCGTGGTGCCCGAGCGCGGGCGCGCATCCTCGAAGCCTATGACCGGGCGTGGCTGTGGCCGGCCCGTGCCGACCGGCTGCGGCGATGGGCGGAGATGCGGCGGGCCGCTTCCGGCGCGCCGGAAGACGCGACGGCGCCGGATTGACGCCGGCGGCTGCACCCATGGTCGCGAGGCGGGGCCGTGGTACGCCCTTCGCGTGCTAGACTTCGTCGCCAGTATTCGAGATCGAAGGCCAAGCGGACGATGACCACGACCTTGCAGGTTCGGATGCTCGGGATTCCCGAGGTCAAGCTGATCCTGAACCACCGCCACGTCGACGAACGCGGCTTCCTGGTCGAGACCTACAACCGGCAGGCCTTCCGGGCGGCGGGCATCGATGCGGTGTTCGTGCAGGACAACGTCTCGCTGTCGCATCGGGTCGGCACCGTGCGCGGCCTGCACGTTCAACTGCCACCAGCAGCCCAGGCCAAGCTCGTTCGAGTCGTCCGCGGGCGCGCGCGCGACGTGGTCGTCGACCTTCGTCGGGGCTCCCCGACATTCGGGCGGCACGTAGCCGTCGAACTCGCCAACGACGGAACGCAACTGTTCGTTCCGGAAGGCTTCGCCCACGGTTTCTGCACGTTGGCCCCGGACACCGAGGTCGCCTACAAGCTGACCGCCCCTTATGCCGTCGAGCACGAGCGCGGCCTGCACTGGGCCGATCCGGCCCTCGGCATCGCCTGGCCGGTGACGCCGGCAATCGCCATCGTGTCGCCGCGCGATCGAACTCTACCGCCCCTGGCCGAACTGACACCCGGCTTCGGGTTCGCTCGAGAGGACGAATCATGAAGGTACTCGTCACCGGCGGTGCCGGTTTCGTCGGATCCGCCTATTGCCGCCATTTGATCGGCGAGACCGACGCGACCGTCCTGGTGGTCGACAAGCTCACCTATGCCGCAAACCTCGAGGCGTTGCCCACCGGGCCGCGACTGCACGTGGAGCCGATCGACGTTTGCAACCGGTCGGCGCTGGAGGGCTTGATCGACCGCTATCGGCCGGACGGCATCGTCCATCTGGCGGCGGAAACCCACGTCGATCGATCGATCGACGATCCCCGCGGCTTCGTCGAAACCAACGTGGTCGGCACCTACAGCCTCCTCGAGGCGGCGCGGCGGTACTGGATCGGGCTGGATGGCACGGCCCGTTCGATGTTTCGCCTGCTGCATGTCTCGACCGACGAGGTCTACGGCTCGCTCGGCCCGACCGGCACCTTCACCGAGGCAAGCCCCCATGCGCCGAACTCTCCCTATGCGGCGACCAAAGCGGCCTCCGACCATTTGGTCCACGCCTGGCATCGGACCTACGGCCTGCCGGTGCTGATCTCCCATTGTTCGAACAATTACGGGCCCTATCAATTTCCCGAAAAGCTGGTGCCGCTCATGGTGATCAAGGCGCTGCAGGGGCAACCGCTGCCCGTCTACGGTAGCGGGGCCAATGTGCGGGACTGGCTGCACGTCGACGACCATGCGCGCGTGCTGCACCTGATCCTGACCCGAGGCCGGCCGGGGGAGCGTTACGTTGTCGGAGCGCGCAACGAGCGTTCGAACCTGGAGGTGGTGCAGAGCCTCTGCCGCAGCCTCGATACCCTGGCGCCCCGGCCCGATGGTCGGCCGCATGCCGATGCCATCACCTTCGTCGCCGACCGGCCCGGCCACGATCGGCGCTACGCGCTCGATCCGGGCAAGGTCGAAGCCGCGTTCGGCTGGCGGCCACAGGTGCCGTTCGCGACCGGGCTGCACGATGCCGTCGCCTGGCTCGTTGCCCATCGCGGCTGGTGGACGTCGATCCTCGCCACTCGCTACGCCGGTGAACGGCTCGGCCTCGCCCGGGACGTATCTGCGTCGCCGTCGGTCGCCTGATGCGGACACTGGTCGTCCTCGGCAGCACCGGCCAGGTCGGCCGAGAGTTGGCCCGATGTGGCTTGCCTCCGGGCTGGCGGATGCATGGGCCGAACCGCCACGCAGCCGATCTCACCGCGCCGACGGCTTTGGCGCGTGCCCTCGGCGCGGTCGAAAACGTGGCAGCGGTGGTCAATGCTGCCGCCTACACCGCGGTGGAACGCGCCGAAACGGAGCCGGCGCTTGCATTCGCCGTCAATGCCGAGGCCCCGGGCGTCCTCGCCGGGCTCTGTGCCGAACGCGGCCTGCCCTTCGTCCATCTCTCGACCGACTACGTGTTCGACGGCCGCCTGCGCCCCGGCGGCTGGCGCGAGGACGATCCGCCTGTTCCACTCGGCGTCTACGGCCGGAGCAAGGCCGCCGGGGAACGGGCCGCCCTCGATGCGGGCGGTCGCGCGACGGTTTTGCGCACGTCGTGGGTGTTCAGCCCGTTCGGCCGCAATTTCCTCACCACCATGCTGCATCTGGGCCGAATGCAGTCGGTGGTCCGGGTGGTCGCCGATCAGATCGGACGGCCGACGGCTGCGGCAACCGTCGCCGAGGCGGTGATGCGGGTGGTAACCGGACAGATCGAAGACGCCGCCGCACCCGCCGGCGTCTTTCACGTGGCCGATGCGGGCCCGACGACGTGGTACGGCTTTGCCAAGGCCATCTTCGCTGGGCTGGCGGCGCGCGGGCGGCCGCGGCCGGAGATCGTGCCGATCCCCACTTCGGCCTATCCGAGCGCCGTGCGACGACCGGCGTACGGCGTGCTCGATACGTCTCGGTTCACCGACGCCTATCACTTCCTCGCACCGCCGTGGCAGTTCGGGCTCGACCGTTATCTCGACGAACTCT
>JBMCMJ010000267.1:0-3889 GCA_048615135.1 Pseudomonadota bacterium | reverse complement strand
CGCTCGCTCAGATCCCGCCCGGCCCGCAGCAGGCGGTCGCCCAGTTCGGCGGCGACGCCGGTCACCTCGGCCATGCGGAAGTCGTCGAGACCGGTGGCGAGCCCCGCCACGGCCTGGAATTCGCTCGCCCCGAAGGAGACGGCGCTCACCGTGCCCTGCGCGTAGCCCTTGGGGCCGATCTCGCCGGCGGTCGTACACCCGACCAGGGTGACGCCGTCGAAGGCGGCAGCCATCGCCCGGGCGAAGGCCGGCGTCGCGTAGCGCGGCGCACAGAAGAACGCGACGAGCGCCAGCGGCTCGTCCTGCTCCAGGCCCTGCCTCAGCTCGGCGGCTGCCGCCACCGGGTCGGTCAACGACGTCGCGGCACGCCGCAACGCTCCGTCCATGGCCACTCCGAGCGACACGCGCCCCCCTTCGCCTCACCAATGCGGCGGAACCTAGCAACAGCCCGCCCCGAACCGGTCATCGACCTTAGGAGCGCCGACAGGGGCCGGGATCCGTCCCTGGACGTCAGGCCGTACCGGCCGGAGGCCCGTCCAGGGCGCTCGCGCCCTCGGCCGGGGCCGCCACCAGGGTCCGGCTGGCGAGGTCCTGAAAATTGCGCAGCGACGAAAGGTGGGCGTAGATCAACTCCAGCAGGTCACCTTTGGCGAGCTCGGCGAGCACCGCCGGCTCGAGGGCCTTCAATTTGTCGCGGCTCACCGCCAGAAAGCCGCCGAGATTGGCCTCCTGACCGTCCGGTGCGCGCATCTGCACGCGCGTCCCCTCGAACAGACCGAGTTCGACGAGCCGATCGCACACCGCTTTGGTCCGCTGGAACTCCAGCTGATACTGCTTCACGAAGTCGACCACCTTGCTCAGGTACTCGGTCTCCTTGCCGTCGTCGCCGAACAGGGCCTCCCCGCGGCCCTCCTGGTTCCAGCCGCCGAAGTCCTCGTCGATGCACAGGGTGAAGGTCTTGCCGTCGTCCCGGCTGGCCACGACGAAAGGATAGCGCCGGATGAACGCGGGCACGTAGCCTGCCCGCCAACCGCCATCCGCCTCCACGTAGGTGTTCTCGCCGTCACGGACCCCGAGCACGGCGGCCGGCATCACCACGTCGCCCTGACGGGCGAACACCACGCAATATTCGCGCGCTGCCGTGATGATCTCGGTCGCCATGAGGGGCACGGAATTGATCCCCCGCGCGAAGTCGTAGCGCTGCAGCGCCTGCAGCGACCAAGTGGCGTGGCGCTGCGTCGACAGCGGTACCACGCGATCGTACAACAACATCTGCCGTGCCATGATGCTCATTCCTCGATTCGTGCAGGCGCACTCAGTGCGCGGCTTTTTCCGGCCTGACAACCGGGCGTGAGCCGGCAACGGCCCCGCGGCGGCTCGACCCTTCGTCGCACGTCTCGGCCGGCACCGACCGCGCGATCTTCCCCGCGGCGGCCGGAGCCCACGAGTCCTCGCCCTGCCGGCCGAGCGGCGCCGAAGCGGCTGCCCACGTCCCGGGCTTGCCGCAGCCGGATTATAGGTATACTTTCCTTTATCGATGTCGACGGGAGATCCCCATGCTGATCCGACCGCACGCGCCGATGGCGACGCCGGTCACGCTCGCAGCGGACGGCGAAGCGGGTCCGGAGCTCAGCTCGACGGCGTTCCAGGTCCTCGACGGGCTCGCGATCCGGCCGCTGGCCGAACGCGTCCGCCGCGGCGGCACGGTACGCGTGTGGATCCCGAACTGCGGCGACGGGACGACCGCCTATGCCGTGGCCATGGCCTTCGCCAGTGCGGGCGAGCGCTTCGGCAGCCGCGCCATGCCCCGGATCTTCGCCACCGAGCACGACCCCAAGGCGGTGCGTTCCGCCAGTGCCGGACGGATGTCCCGTCAGACCGCGCGCGCCTTCCTCAAGGCGGGCCACCGGCGACGGCTCACCTGGACCGGCGACGGCTGGCAGGTCAAGGCGGAGATCCGCGGCCGCATCCTGTTCAGCGTCCACGACACCCTGCACGAGACCGGCTTCGGCAACATCGACCTGATCGTCGCCCAGGCGGCCACCCGCCAGGCACCGGGCAGCTGCACCGGCTGTCTGGTGGGCCTCCTGGTCAATGCGCTGAGCCCGAACGGGATGCTGTTCCTCGGCCCCGGGCGCTTCCTCGGCATGCCGATCGAGGGGCTGGACGAAGTGGACGCCAGCGCCGGCCTGTTTCGCCGCCCGTCCGGGCGTCGGCACACGCGGTCCGCGAGCCGGCTCGCCCACGCCCGGGAGGCCACGCTTCTGGAGCGCATCGCCCACCATTTCGCCCCCGCGGCCCTCGTCCTCGACGCCGCCGGCCGACTCGTCGCCACCATCGGCGACACCCGTGAGCTTCTGCTCCGCGACACGAACACCAACAGCCGCACGCTGGCCACCATCGCCGCCCCCGAATTGCGGCCGGCGATGATCGGGGCCCTGGTCGAGGCGGTGCGCACCGACCGCACCAGCAGCCGGCTGGCCGATCCGGCGCAGGAGGTCTGGGTTCACGTCGAGGGCATCTCCCGCTCGGAGCTCGACGGCGAACCGCTCTGGCTCCTGCGGGCCAATGCACGTCAAAAGCTCGAGCGGGCGACGGACGACGACGCCCCGCTGTTGCGGGCGCATCTGGAAAGCACGGCGCGAACGCTGCAACGCGCCATGGAGGAAGTGGCGAGCCAGAACCTCGCTCTCGCCACCGCCAACGACGAACTCCAGTCGATCAACGAGGAACTGGAGCGCAGCAACCATCGGCTTGCCGCCGTCAACACGGAGCTGATCGCCGTGCGCCAGGACCACGAACGCCAGATCGAGGAGCTGAGCGGCCTCAACCACGACGTCGACAACCTGCTGCGATCCGCCGAGATCGCGTTGGTCGTCCTGGATGCCGCACACCGGATCCGGCGCTACACGCCGGCCGCCGCGAGCCTCTTCTGCCTGACCCGGCGCGACGTCGGTCACGGATTCGGCAAGTTTCTGCGCGAGCACAAGCGCCGGGTGATGGATGCGGTCGAGCGTATCGCCCGCGACGGCGGCAACGCTCGCCTCCGCCTCGACTGGGCCACGCCGGAGGGCGAGCCGCGGGCCTTCCAGGTGCAGATCCACCCCTATGTGACGGATCGCGACCACGTCAGCGGCTCGGTCGTCGGCTTCGTCGACCTGAGCGACATCAAGGCCGCGCAGGACAACCTCGAGCGCCAGAACCAGGCGCTCCAGCGGGCCAACGAAGACCTCGAGCGCTTTGCCTACATCGCGTCGCACGACCTCAAGTCGCCGCTCCGTTCGGTGCGAACGATGCTCGAATTCCTGCGCACCGACCTCGGCGACGTGCTGCAGGCGGACAACGCCGAGCACCTCGACCTCGTGGCGCAGCGGGTCCAGCAGATGGAGCGGATGATCGAGGATCTGCTCGCTTACTCCCGCCTCGGGCGCGAGGCCGGGGCGATCGAGACCGTGGACGTCCGAGCCCTCGTCCGCAGCCAGATCGAACTGCTCGATACGCCCGAGGGGGTGCGCTTCGACATTCAGAGCGAGGTCACGGAGCTGCGCACCGAGCCGGGCCTCCTCCAGCACGTGATCCGCAATCTGGTCGAGAACGCCATCAAGCACCACGACCGCACCGACCCCAACATCACCATCCGTTGCTTCGAGATCGAGCGCACCCCGGTGTTCGAGGTGAGCGACGACGGCCCGGGCATTCCCGAACGCTACCAACAGCGGGTGTTCGAGATCTTCCAGAAGGGCGGCGGGCGCGCCACCACCGGTGGCAGCGGCATGGGCCTCGCCCTGGTGAAGAAGGCGGTGGAGAGCCAGGGTGGCACGATCACCCTCTTGAGCAAGGACGACGAGCGCGGCACGACCTTCCGCTTCACTTGGCCCGAAAAGGCTCA
>JBMCMJ010000266.1:0-3919 GCA_048615135.1 Pseudomonadota bacterium | reverse complement strand
GATCGCGCCCGAGATTGCCCACCAGGATCACCTTGTTGACGCTGCCGGCCATGGCGTTCGCTTCCTCCGTCGAAACGCCCGGACCATAGCGGTCCGGGCTACGCTCGTCACCGTCGAGTGGGGATGCCGGCCGGTGCGGCGACGCGACCGCTAGGACTTTGATTGCACAGGGAGCCGCAAGAACTTGCTGTCCGGGACATGAACGTTATGTCAAGTGCGTTCCGCTGCAAGCTGTCGGGCGAGACCCGTTATCACTCGATCACTTCGGCATCGCCGAAGGCAACGACAATCAAGGGAGGCTCCCCATGCTGCGCGTGATGTTGTTCGTGCTGGCCATGTGCGTCGTCACGGTGCCGGTCTCGGCCCAGGACGGCCCCGATCCCTCGCGGGCGCTCACGCATCTCGAACCAACGATCGCGCCGGGCAACCTCGCCTTGTTGGTGCAGCCGCTGACCCAAGGCGAGCTTCTGGACGAGATCGCCGCGTGGCAGCGCCTCCTGCAGCAAACCGTCACCAACCTCAACACGGTCCGGTTGCAGCTGCGGAAGATCAACGCCATCCGGGCGGCCGAAGAAGCCGGCGAGGAGCCGGACCCGGCGGTGCTGATCGGGCCCGCGGTCGACGTCGACGACCAGGAGCGGCTGGCGGAGCAAGCGGGCGAGTTGCTGGCCCAGCGCGCGACGCTCCTCGAACGCTTTCTCGTGGTTATCGACGAATACGAGAGCAAGGGCGGCGACGGTACCGAGTTCCGCACCTACGCCTCGGCGGTCAGCGGGGTCGAGGTCGACTGGACCGACCCCCATTCGGCATGGCGGACGATCCGCGCCTGGGGGGTGTCGGAGGAGGGCGGCATCCGACTGGGCGTGCGCATCCTCACGTTCCTGGGCGTCCTGCTCGCCGCCTACGTCGCCGGCGCCGTCATCAGCTGGATCTTCGCCGCCGGCTTTCGCTTCTCCGGGACGGGCTCGAAGCTGCTGCGCCGCTTCGTCGTCCGCTGGTCGAGGCGGCTGGTGTTCTTCGTCGGCGCATTGATCGGACTGGCGGCCCTCGGCGTGAACGTCACCCCCCTGGTCGCTGCCCTGGGTGCCGCCGGCTTCGTCATCGGCTTCGCCCTGCAGAACACCCTCAGCAACTTCGCGAGCGGCCTGCTGATCATGACGCAGCGGCCGTTCGACGTGGGCGACGTGGTCGAGGCGGCAGGCGTCGTCGGGATCATCGACCGCGTCACCCTGTTCAACACGCACATCCACACCTTCGACAACAAGCACATGGTGATCCCGAACAACACGATCTGGTCGGGGACGATCACCAACGCCACGGCGAGCGAGCAGCGCCGGCTCGACATGGAGTTCGACATCGCCGAGACGGTGACGACGGACGAGGCGGAAAAGGCGTTGAACGAGGTGGTGGACGGTCACGAGAAGATCCTCCGCGACCCCGAACCGGTGATCAAGTTCGACGGCATCGTGCCGGCTGCGGCCCTCGGTGCGGCGACGGAGCCCGGCTCGTGGAAGCGCTTCGTCGTCCGTTTCTGGGCCAAGACGCCCGACCTCTACGCCGTACGCTGGGATCTGGTCCGCGCGATGGAGACCAAGCTGGGTCAGGGGGCGATCCGCCGCGTCGCTTGAGCGGGCCGCTCGCGCGGTTGGAACCGACCGGCGCTGCGGCAGGGCTGGCGGGACGGAACGTCCGAGGCTATCCCGAAGACTGGTGTCCCCGTCCGATCGAGCGCCCATGTCCTTGCCCCGGACCGTCGTCCGCTTCGACTACTGGTACCATCCGAGCATGGCGGAGACCTTCGCTGCCGCGGGTGTCGACCTCGTCACCTGCGCGCGTGACGCCCCGGATGGCCAGGCTCTGCAGGTGTTCGCGCGGGCCCATGCCTACCAGATTACGGCCGCGCGGGACGAGCTGCCGCGGCGTTGGTTCGCCGATGCCCGTATTCTGGAGGCAGCGCCCAACCTGCTCTGTGTCTCCTCGATCGGTGCCGGCTACGATACCATCGACGTCGCCGCCTGCACCGAAGCCGGGGTGCTGGTCGTCAACCAGGCCGGCGCCAACGCCCGTTCGGTCGCCGAGCACACCCTCGGCCTGATGCTCGATCTCGCCAAACGCATCTCCGAAAACGACCGCTGCCTGCGCGCCTCCCGCGGTTACAGCCGCGAGGACCTGATGGGCCGGGAGATCGGCGGCAAGACGCTGGGTCTCGTCGGCATCGGCCATGTCGGCCGCCGCGTGGCTCGGCTGGCCGGAGCCTTCGACATGGAGGTGCTGGCGAGCGATCCCTATCTCGACGCCGACGAGGTCGCCCGTCGCGGCGCCGTCAAGGTCGAGCTCGACGACCTCCTGACACGGGCCGACTACGTCTCGCTGCACTGTCCGCGCACCGCCCTGACCGAGGGCATGATCGACGCCGGGGCCTTCGCCCGGATGAAGCCCGGTGCCCGGTTCGTCAGCACGGCGCGCGGCGGGATCCACGACGAGGCCGCACTCCTCGAAGCGTTGGAGTCGGGCCATCTCGCCGGAGCCGGCCTCGACGTCTGGGACATCGAGCCGCCCCCGCTCGACCAGCCGCTGCTGCGCCGGCACGACGTGGTCGCCACCTACCATACCGCCGGTGTCACCCACGAGGCGCGCGCCAACATGGCGAGTTGGTCCGCGCGTCAGGTGCTCCAGGTCCTGGACGGCGAACGGCCCCCGCGGCTGTTGAACCCCGAGGCGTGGGAACGCTTCGCCAAGCGCTACGCGGCGGTCTTCGGCCGCCCCGTCCGGAGCTGATCCGCGCCGCGTGTCGTTCGTCTATCGAGATCGATGTCGAGGGAGAAATGATCGTGCAAGTGACGTGCAAGACCGAGCAGAGCCTGTTCGACCACGAGACGTTCGAGTTGGTTCGGCAGACGCATTATCCGGCAATCCTGGCGCTGGAGCCGGAAGCGTTGGCCGAATTGCGGGGGCGGCTCCGTCAACTCCGCGACAAGGAGCGGACGCTCGCCCGCCAGCGGCAGCGCGAGGCCCGCGGCAAGGCCGGTCCGCGGGGCGGCAGCTTCCCCGGCACCGCCGAGGACACCCAGCGGCGCAAGACGGCGCTCACCGCAGCGCTTCGCCGTCTGCACAAGGAGGCGGGCCGGCAGGCCGCCGTCGCCAGCCGCACGGCCAACGCCGAGGCGGCACGCCGCGCCCTGGCGCTGCGGCGGGCCGCCGAGTTCGCCCATCATCCGGCAGCTGGCGACCATGCGATCGAGGAGGTCCGATCCATGCCCAGCCGGCGGCGCCGCCACACGGTGCTCGGCTCCCGCATCGGCCGGGTCTCGCAACACACCAAGGTCCGCCAAGCGATCCGCGACGCACGCAACTGAGCCACCGGGCGACACGAAGGGTGAGGAGGGAACTATGACTTGGATCGCGTCGTCGTACATGGGCCGCAGGGGCGTAGCCCTGGGCAAGCCCGGGCGCGAGCACCGGCTGACCGAGGCGGAGCAGGGGGCCTATCGCTACGTCTACGGCCCCTATGCCGAGCCCGTGCTGCGGATCGAGCCGGGCGACGTGGTCGAGGTCGAGACCCAGGACGCCTTCGAGGGCAAGCTGCAGACCGAGCAGGACGTGCCCTCCGAGGTCTTGAACATGCCCTTCGTCAACCCGCAATGCGGCCCGATCCATGTGGCGGGGGCCAAGAAGGGCGACGTTCTGGCCGTCCACATCCGCTCGGTGCTGCCGCGCGGGCCCCAGCCGGTCGGCACGACGGCCTTGATCACCGAATTCGGGGGGCTGGTTGCCACCGGCAGCACCGCGATGCTGAATGCGCCCTTGCCCGAACGGGTGAAGAAAATGGTCGTCACGCCGGAGGGTGTGCGGTTCAACGACCGGATCACGCTGCCCTACGAGCCGTTCATCGGCACGCTCGGGGTCAGCCCCGAGATCG
>JBMCMJ010000265.1:0-4011 GCA_048615135.1 Pseudomonadota bacterium | reverse complement strand
ATCGCCTCGCGCATCGGCCGATCCGGGGCGATGACCGGCATCGCCTCGCCCCCGTGCATCACGTCGCGCACCCGCACGAGGCGCGCCCCGAGTTTGCCGCCCGGATGGAACACGGCGAAGTCCTGCCGCGCGAACCCCTTGGCCGCGAGCAGGGCCGCCGCCAAGGCGTCGCCCAGCGCGAGCATCGCCGTGGTCGAGGTGGTCGGGGCCATGCCGATCGGGCAGGCCTCCTCCAGGGGCGGCAGAATCAGGGGTACGTCGGCGGCGTCGGCGAGCGTGCTCGGCGACCGACCGACGATGCCGACGATCGGCAACCCGAAACGCTTCGCATAGGTGAGGATGTCGCGCAGTTCGGGGGTCTCGCCGGAATTCGAGAGGGCGACCACCACGTCGCCGCGGGCGACCATGCCCAGATCGCCGTGGCTCGCCTCGGCCGGATGGACGAAGAACGCGGGCGTGCCGGTCGAGGCGAGGGTCGCGGCGATCTTGCGGGCGATGTGGCCGCTCTTGCCCATGCCGGTCGTCACCACCCGTCCGGCGGTCGCGCCGAGCAGGTCGACGGCATCGGCGAACGGCGCATCGAGTGCGGCTGCCATGTCCGCGAGGGCTTTTGCCTCGAGCCGGAGCACCGCACGGCCCCGGTCGACATGACGGGCCGCGGACCCTGCGAGGCGGTCCGACGGGCGGGCGAACGCGGCATTTGTCACGAGGTTTTCGGTCCCCAGCCATCGCACCGGCAGGCTGACGGTCGACCCCTTCCGTCGACCACCCAGCAAAGACGGTGCCACTGTGCGCTGCACTATGACCGCGGTGCGACGCCGGGTCAACTCGAGCAGACAGCCGCCGGCTGGCCGTCGCGCAGGGCTCGCCTGCGCGAACCGCGGATCAGTGGGCGAAGATGTCGGGCTCGTCCCAGCCGCCGAGATCGAGTTCGGCGCGCGCGCCGAGAAAGCCGAAGCAGGCCGCTGCCAACTCACCCCGCCCCTCGCGCGCCAACATCGCATCCAGCCGCTCCTTGAGCGCGTGCAGATGGAGAACGTCGCTCGCGGCATAGGCCAGTTGCGCCTCGCTCAGGACGTCGGCGCCCCAGTCCGAGGTCTGCTGCTGCTTTTGCACCTCGACGCCGAGCAGGTCCTTGCACAGCTCGCGCAGACCGTGCCGGTCGGTGTAGGTGCGCACCAGCTTGGAGGCGATCTTGGTGCAGTAGACCGGTGCGGTGCGGATCGCCAGGTCGTGGCGCAGCAACGCCACGTCGAAGCGGGCGAAGTGGAACAGCTTCAGGACCGCGGGCTCCTCCATGAGCGCCCGTAGCCGCGGCGCATCGCCCTGGCCCTTCGCGATCTGCACGAGGTGCGCGACCCCGTCGCCGGCGGAAAGCTGCACCAGACAGAGACGGTCGCGGCCGTGGACCAGCCCCATCGCCTCGGTATCGACGGCCACCACCGGGCCGAGGTCGAGATCGGCCGGCAGGTCACCTTCGTGAAGATGGATCGGAGAGGAGTGCTCGGACAAGGACCGTCCAACGCTTCGCTGATGGTGCCCAGGAGAGGACTCGAACCTCCACCCCGTTGCCAGGACAGGTACCTGAAACCTGCGCGTCTACCAATTCCGCCACCTGGGCTCCGCGGATCACGGCGTGTAGGCGGCACGCGGCATCCGGTCAAGAGACTTCGCTTCGATCACGGTCGACCGACCGCCCGGCTGCCGCTAAACGAAGGCGCATCCAACCGACGAGGACACGCATGCGCAACCAAGTGGTCACCGTCTTTGGCGGCTCCGGCTTCATCGGCCGCTACGTCGTCCGGCGACTCGCCGCCGAAGGCGCGCGCGTCCGGGTGGTATGCCGGCGCCCGCAACTCGCCATGCACCTGAAGCCGATGGGCGAGGTGGGTCAGATCACCCTGGAGGGTGCGGATCTCGCGCGCGGCGGGGCGATCGAACCCCTGGTCGCCGGCGCCGACCACGTCGTCAACCTGATCGGCATCCTGTTCGAATGGGGCGGGCAGAAGTTCGACACGCTGCAGGCCCAGCTCCCCGGCCGGATCGCCAGTGCCGCCAAGGCGGCCGGCGTGCAGCGACTGGTCCAGATTTCGGCGATCGGCGCCGACGCGACGAGCCAGTCGGATTACGCGCGCACGAAGGCACGCGGCGAGCAGGCGGTGCTCGCGGCCTTTCCCGAGGCGACGATCCTGCGCCCGAGTATCGTGTTCGGCCCCGAGGACGACTTCTTCAACCGCTTCGGCCAGATGACCACGATCAGCCCGTTCCTGCCGCTGATCGATGGCGGGCACACCCGCTTCCAGCCGGTCTACGTCGACGACGTGGCCAAGGCGGTGATGGTGGCACTCACCGAGGAGGGCCATGCGGGCAAGACCTACGAACTCGGCGGTCCCGACATCTACAGCTTCAAGGAGCTGCTCGAATACCTGCTGAAGGAGTTGCGCAAGCGGCGGCTGCTGTTGCCGCTGCCCTCCAAGCTCGCCCGCGTGCAGGCCCGCTTCATGGAGTATCTGCCCAAGCCGCCGCTCACCCGTGACCAGATCGAACTGCTGAACCACGACAACGTGGTGGGCATCGGTGCATCGACCCTCGCCGATCTCGGCATCGAGCCGACCCCGCTCGAGGTGATCGTGCCGACCTACGTCAAGCGCTACGCCCGCACCACGTCCCGGCGCGCCTGAGCGTCACGCCAAATACGCGACGCCCAGCAGGACGACGCCCAGCACGAGGCGGTAGACGACGAACGGGGTGAAGCTCGCGGTCCTCAGCCAGCGCATCATCACGATGATCGCGGCGAAGGCCGAGACGAAGGCGAGGATGGCGCCGAGCGCTGCGTCGCGCGTCACCGCGAGTTCCCCCAACTCGTAGAGGTCCTTCGCCATGAGCGCCCCGGCGGCGAGGATCGTCGGGATCGAGAGCAGCATCGAGAAGCGGGCCGATTCGGTCCGGTCGTAGCCGAGCCAACGCGCCGCCGTCATGGTGATGCCGGCGCGGCTGGTCCCCGGGATCAGGGCCAGGATCTGCGAGCTGCCGATCAGCAGGGCCCCGCCGAAGCTCATCTGCACCAGCTTGCGGTCGGTCCGGCAGCGCTGGTCGACGACGTAGAGCAGAATGCCGAACAGGATCATCGTCCAGGCGATGACATCCAGGCGCCGCAGGCCGTCAGTGCCGATGGCGGCAAGCACGGCGCCGGCCACCACGACCGGCAGCGTCGCCGCCACCACCAGGGCGATCAGCCGCCGCGCCGGGTGAGCGAGGAGGCCGGGCGAGCGCCAGTCGAAGGTGCCGGCGAGCATCGCCGCCAGATCCCGCCACAGATAGAGCACGACCGCGCCGAGCGAGCCGACATGGACGGCCACGTCGATCAACAGGCCCTGGTCCGGCCAGTCGGTCAGCAGGGGCACGAGGACGAGGTGGCCGGACGAACTGATCGGCAGGAACTCGGTAATGCCCTGGACCACGGCCAGAAGGACGAGTTGCAGCGAATCCATGAAGCCCCCGGCTCGAAGTGGTCCGATTGCGCGACCGTCGGCCGCGCCGCGCGCGGCGACCGAAACCGCCCCGGCGAGCTCCCCGCTGCCGCGAAAAAAACAAGTCCCGATTTGGGACCAATGGCGATGGCGCCGCTGGACGGCACCCGGGCCGGCCGCTATATAGCCGCTCCACCGGCGAACGGGTAGCGAACGGGCAACCCGGCGTACCCGGCAGACGCCGGGGGCGGGCCATGCCCCGATGACCGTGCCTCCATGACCGCTCGATGGCCTTCGACAAGGAGACCGCCATGGCCTCGAAGATGATGCAGTTCGTCTCCACGCCGCAGGCGACCCCGGACAAGCGCGAAGCTGCGGCCCGACGCGTCGACTTCGACGAAATCTACGGCCGCTACGACAAGGCCGGTGCCGAGGCGCAGGCGTCGCGTTGCGAGCAGTGCGGCGTGCCGTTCTGCCAAGTGCACTGCCCGCTGCACAACAACATCCCCGACTGGCTGAAGCTGACCGCCGAGGATCGCCT
>JBMCMJ010000264.1:0-4033 GCA_048615135.1 Pseudomonadota bacterium | reverse complement strand
CGGGACCTGGCCATCACCATCGTCTTCCGCCCCGACGTCGACCGCGCGGTACTCTGGATCGCCCTCGTCGCGTTCGGCGGACGCAACTGGCTCGAACTTGCCGAAGCCCGTCGTTCGTTCGCTGCGTCCGGCCAGCGCGGCTGAGAGTGACCCAGCCTTCGCCCCGAGTCTCGCCATCAAGGGACGTAGGTGCGGCGCGGGCGAGTTGGACGGTAGTGGCGGCTTCTTGCAGAGGAGCGGGCAACGCTTGGAGAAGCCTCGGGCGAGATCATCGGCGAACGTCGGCGTCGTTGAGGGACCAGTCGTAGGCATAGCCGTCGACGTGCGTGCGGCGCTCGATCTCTTCGCGAAGAGGCGGCTCGGCGAAGGACGCGACGTGGCGCAGAACAGCGCGCTGGTCGGTGCCGAAGTCCTCCTGGAACCAGATGTAGATCTTGGAGAGGATCAGCCGACCGTCCGCGTGCACTCGGACGCCGCGAGGATCGTTGACGTAGGCCCGTTCGGCCGCGGCGAGACGACGCTCGATGCCGTGCGCCCGCCAAGCCGTTGCCTGGAGGTTCGGGCACCCGACCGCCGCGCAGTTCAGCGCCATGTGGACGGCCGGCTCGTCGAAGACCGGGCGCACGATGCCGTGCTCGATCTCGTTGAGGCCGAGGGCGACGCCGTCGACGACGACGACCTTGCGATCCCAGGGGCCGAACGTCAAAGGGCCGTCGCCGAGTCGGCGAATGGAGTCGACGGGGTAGGCGTCGAGGACGAGGCGGACGGTCGCGGCGTTGTAGAGATTGATCCAGTACGCGAGTTGCTGGTCGGGGGTGAGGTCGGCAGGCGCCACGCGCTGCAGATCCTGGAGATAGTGTTCGAGCTGCTCGCGGTCGGCCGCGGTGACCGCGCCGTAGGCGAGCCGGTTCACACCGGCCGCGTCGGTCGTGAGGTAGCGGGCGAGAAACGCATCCCAGGCTGCGTGGTCGATCCGCTGCCCCGGCGGTTCGGCCTTGCGCAGCCAACGCTCGTCGACCAACCGCGCGTCCGGCACGAAGATCCGCTCGAAACGCGCGCAGCCGGCAAGCATCAGGACCGTCAGCGCGAGGATCCAGAGCCTCATGTCGGCGTCCTCCGGGCCGACGCACCCGTTGTCGCTGGGCGGCGGCCCTTGCGCTGCTTGGGGGTGGTCTCCGGCACCTGCGCGGCAGGCTCCGAGCGGTAGGCTCGGCCACGCACCGGATCCCACCAGCGCACCGCCGAACCTGTCCCGAGCCGGCTCGCGGCGAAAACGTGCGCATCGCGGCGCGCATTGTGCAGGCACATCGAGATCGGTCCGTCGCGGGTCGCGACCATGAAGACGCAGCTCTCGCATCGGCCGCGGTCGAGCCGATCGGCATCCATGAAGTCGTGGACGAGGAGAGCGAGGCGATGGGCCCGGGCGCGGCTACGGAGGAGGCCTCGCCGCAATCGCCAGAGCAGGATCACCGCGCGCGCCAGCACGGCAGCGACGAGCCACGGCCGCTGCCGCGCCAGTCGCGGCAGGACGCGGCGGGCGTCGAGATAGGCGACCTCCGGCGTCATCGCGGTGTCGAAGGCCTTCATCAGGCGGTGGACGAGCCCGCGGTGTTCGAGGAGCGAGACCGCCTCACCACCAGCCACGAGCACGGAAGTGTAGCGGTTGCAGTCGCGATGACCGACGGCGGTGACGTCGAAGTGCAGGCGCGTCGCCATGCCGGCTTCGAGATCCCGCATCACGGCGGCGCGGCTCACCTCGCCCTGCGCCGGTCGGGCCGTGCCTCGGCCCGTCTCGGCCTGCAGTTGGAACGAGGCGAGTGCGATCTCGCCCGCGTGCGCCCGAAAGAAACGCGCGAGACCCACCACCTCGTGGAGGTTGGCGGCGCAGATGGTGGTGTTGAACAGCACGCGCAGGCCGAGGCCGCGGGCCCGGGCGAGGTAGGCTCGCCGGACCCCGTCGAGGGAGGCTTCGTCGGGATAGCCGCGGCGCTGTTGCGTGACGTCGACGTGAAAGGCGACGTCGTCGAGACCCGCGGCGGCGAGGCGCGCGAGCAGTTCCCGCGACGCCTTGATACCGTTGGTCATGAGGCACGAGCGCAGGCCGCGACCGCGGATCGCCCGGCACAGGGCTTCGAGATCGGCCGGCGCGCGCAGGCTCGGGTCGCCGCCGGTGAGCTGCACCGACGTGCCGGGCCCGTAGTGTTCGGCGATCATCGCCACCCGGTCGCGTAGCACCGCCAGCGGCACGTCGTGCGCCATCTCGGCATGCTCGGAGAGATAGCAGAGCGTGCAGTCGAGATTGCAGCGCTGGGTGACTTCCAAGGCGACGCAGGCGACGGGCCAGAACCTTCCGGCACTCTGATCGAGGCCGAACTGGCCCGCGCCCTGGAGCCCGCGCCGCAACGGGCCACGGCGATCGGTGCCGACGAAGTGCGGGCCTGCCGGGCGCCATGCGTCGATGTCCGCAGCGCTCAGCCTATCCTGTTTCGGCATCGACGCCTCATTCCGTGTGGAGGATCGGTCGGTCGGGGTGGAAGGCACGGAAGGCGAAGGCGAAGGGGACGTCGTAGACCGCGTCCTCCAGCCGGCCGTCCGCGCGGCGGCGCTGGACCGTGACCGTGCCGATGTCGCGGCCCCGGTCGATCTCCGCCGCATCCAGCGCCGAATTCTGCCCCGGCTGCCAGCGGATGACGTAGGCCCCGTGGGTGATCTCTCCGTCCCGGCGGACCAGCGCCAGGCTGAAGGCACGATCGGCATCCTCGATCGCCACCACCCGCATCAGGGGCGAGCCGGGGCCGTCGTAGCTGCCGTCGAACAAAAACGGCCGCGGGGCCGTGTCGTAGCCGACATAGGGGTTGCGGCCGTAGTCGCGGGCGGCGGGGTTCGACGGTACGAGGACGCGGCCGTCCGGATGGCGTCGGGCGAAGTCGGCGAACGCCTCGAGCCGCGCAGGCACGCGCTCGAGGTCGGTGCCGGTGCGCGCGCCGACGATGGCCCGGCCCTCGAACTGCTGCCACCAGCTCTCGGTGGCGCGGTCGTACATGACGAGATCGGAATGCCGCAGCTTGCCCGTGGTGCCGAAGGTGGTGACCTCGCCGTCGACCGTCCGCTCGAACACGATGCCGGAGTTGCACAAGGGGCAATAGGTGATGGCGAGCGGCAGCCCGCCTACCGTGTCGTTGACGATCTCGTGCCACATCAGGACCCGCAAGGGGTAGGCGCGGGCATCGCCCCCGAGGGTGACGCTCATCACCGGCTCGCTCGGCGCGAGGTCGTCGCTGACCGCATCGACCGCGGCGAAGCGGGGATCGTCGATCGCGGGGATGCCGTCCTTGGGCGGCCCACCGCTCATGATTTCGTCGAGATCGACGGCGGTCCGGGTGAAGTCGGTGCGCGGCCATTCGGCGAGCCAGCCGCGCGGCACCTCGGCCAGGGCGAGGCTCGCGACGATGAGCCACGGCAAGGCGCAGACGAGGGATCGCAGCATCATCCTCTCCTCGATGCAGTCTCCGCCCCGCGAGCTAAGCGCATCGGCTGCGCGCCGCCCGTCACAGGACCGTGACGATGGACGGATGACGGTACGGATCGCGCAGCCGTGACCGGCCGTCAGCGCCTCGTGTCGGGCGCGAGCGCCCGGCAGCGATAGTGTGGGCTTCGCGGGCGACGCCGCCCGACCTGGTTTTCATGAGGAGGGATTTGCGATGAAGACTTCGACCGTCCTGATCGGCTCGGCGCTCGTGGCCGCGGCGAACGCAGTGGCGGCCAGCGATGCTGCCGCGGCAGACATGGAAAAGTGCTACGGCATCTCGCTCGCCGGCCAGAACGATTGCGCCGCCGGGCCCGGCACGACCTGCGCCGGGACCTCCACGATCGACTACCAGGGCAACGCCTGGAAGCTCGTGCCCGACGGCACCTGCGAGGAAATCGAGGTCACCACCGCCGACGGCCGAACGGTCCAGGGCAGCCTCGACGAGCTGAACCGCGATCTGCCGAGCTGAGCCGGCACGCGGAGCACATTCCGGCGATGCGGACG
>JBMCMJ010000263.1:0-4043 GCA_048615135.1 Pseudomonadota bacterium | reverse complement strand
ACCGGCAAGCCGCTCGGCGGCCCGGGCTCCGACCCGCTCGAATACTCGAAGATGCGCACGCCCATGCCGCGCCTCGGCCGCCCGGAAGACATCGCCAACGCCGCCCTGTTCCTCGCCAGCGACGAAGCCACCTACATGACCGGCCACAACCTGATGGTCGACGGCGGCTGGATGGCCTTCTGAGGCCGCGGACGGCAAGACGAGAAGAAGAAGGGGGGACTTGATGATCCCCCCTTCGACCCCCCGTGAAAGTGGCGGCGGCGCAGCCGTCGCCCGGGGGTCGAAGGGGGCCAAAAGCCCCCTTCTTCCTTTCCTTCCCTCTTCTAATCACTACCCTCAACTCAAACGGCGGGTCAGGCCGGCGAGCCGGTCCATCAGCAGGAGCAGGAGCAGGGTGGCGATGATCAGCACCCCCGAGGCGGCTGCGACGCGGACGTCGAGGCTGGACTCCATCATGCCCCACATCCGGATCGGCAGCATGTCGGTCCGCGCACTGCTGAGGAACAGCGACACGGGCACGTTGTCGACCGAGGCCATGAAGGCGAGGAAGGTTCCGGCGGCGATGCCGGGGGCAATGATCGGCAGGGTGACGCGGCGAAAGGTGTAGAGCGGCGAGGCCCCGAGGCTCCGCGAACTGTCGAGCAGCGCCTGGTCGAGTTGGCTGAGACTGGCGAGCGTGGTCCGCAGGACGAACGGGGCCACGACCACCAGATGCCCCGCGGTCAGCCAGAAGAGCGACGGGCGCTCGCGCAGGAGCGAGATCAGGATCAGGGCGGCGAGGCCGAAGGCGAGAAGCGGCAGGACGAGCGGCGACATGAAGAGCGTGTCGGCGATGCGTGCTGCAGGGCCCTGATGGCGATGCAGCCAGAGGGCGGCGAGGGTCGCCACCACCATGGCGATCCCGGCACTCCAGGCCGCGACCTTCAGCGTGTTGAGTGCTGCGATGTGGATGTGGCTGGAGCGGATCGGGTCGAGCAGGTCCACGTACCAGCGCAGCGACAGGGCGGGCGGCGGGAAGCGCAGGCTGGCCTCGCTGGTGAGCGAGGTGAGCAGGACCACCACAACGGGCGTGATCAGGATCAGCAGCGCGAGCCCACCCAGCCCGCCGGCGAGCACCCAATAGGCGAGATCGCCGAAGCGGCGTCGATCAACCACGGACCCGTCCTCCGGCGAGACGCCCTGCCCAGCCGATCAGCGCGATCACCGCGAGCACGGAAACGAGCAGGGAAATCGACACGACCGCCGCGAACGGCCAGTCGTAGACCACGACCGACTGCTGCCAGATGACCAGCGGCATGTAGATCAGCCGGCCACCGCCGATCACCGACTGCGAGATGAAGGCGGTGGTCGAACTGGCGAAGACCAGAAGGCACCCCGCGGCCAAGCCGGGCACGCTCAGCGGCAGGATGACGTGGGTGAAGGTCCGCCAGCGACTGGCACCCAAGGCGGCCGAGGCATCGATCAGGTTGGGCTCGATGCGGTTCATCACCGCGAGCAGCGGGAGCAGCATCAATGGCAGCTCGATCTGCATGAGCGCGATCACGAGACCCCATTCGGTGTGGAGCAGGCGCAGGGGCGCCGGGCTCAGGCCCAGGTTCATGACGATCTGGTTGACCAAGCCCTCGCGCCCGAGGATCACGATCCAGGCGAAGGTCCGCACCACCACCGAGGTCAACAGCGGCAGCACGATCAGGATCAGGAGCACGCGGCGCCACCGCGGTCCCGCCTCCAGGTAGAGCAGGGCCAGGGCCATGCCGAGGAGGACCGTGGCAGCCACGGTTTTAAGCCCCAAGAGCAGCGTGTCGGCCGCCACCTGCAGGTAGAACGGATCGCCGAGGAACCGGACCCAGGTCTCCAGACCGAACCGCGTCATGTCTTGGTCCGCCTGCAGGCTGACCCAGACGAGCAGGCCGAGTGGAGCCGCGAAAAATCCCAGGAACAGAAGCGCCATCGGCACGACGAGAGGCCAGTCGCCGAGGCCCGAACGAAGCGGCCGCGAGGCCGCTCCGTCCAGCGGAAGCGCGGTGCTCAGATCGCCACCTCCCGATTGAAGCGCTCGATCCAGCCGGGCCGCTGCGGATTGATCACCGACCAGTCGTGCCGGACGAACGAGGACATTTCATCGAGCGAAGCCATCGGCAGGGACGGCAGAAGGTCGACGTCGGCGTTCACGGGGATGAAGTTGTAGGGCGCCTGCATCAACTGCGTCTGCACGCCCGCGCTCACCACCGTGTCGATATAGGCATGAGCCTCCTCCGGGAACTCGGCGTCCTTGGAGACGTGCATGGTCGTGACGAAGGCGATCGCCCCGGTCTCCGGCACGGCGAACTCGATGTCGACGCCACGGCCCTCGAGTGTCGCAACGGCCTGGGTGTTGCCGTACATGACGTCGATCTCGCCCTGCTGGAAGAGGCCGACCATGGCGCTCGGCTGCGCCACCGCCGCGACGTTCGGCAGGACCTCGCGAATTTTCTCGAAAGCCGGCTCCACGTCGGTTTCCGAGCCGCCGAAGATCTTGGCGATCTCGATCAGCGACGCGGTGCCGAAGGTGGTCTGGAAGCCGGTCAGCCCGAGCCGGCTGACGAACGGTTCCTCGAACAGATCGGCCCAGCCGGTCGGCTTCGGCAGCTTCGAGGGATTGTAGGCGATGCCGACCACCTGGGCGGCCACGGGCACGCCGTAGGTTCCGACGAACGCGGCGGGCAGTTTGTCCGCATTGGTAAGCTTCGCCGTGTCGATCGGCGCGAACAACTCCATCTCCTGGCCCGAGGCTGCCGGTCCCGGATCGAGCACGAAGACGTCGAACGGCGCGAGGCCGCGCGCGGCGCGGGCCTTGGCGATCTGGTCGACGGCGTAGAGCGGATCGAGGTTCAGCTGGATGCCGTGCGCCTCCATCAACGCCGGCGCGACGATCGAGCGGAAGGCCTCGTCCCAGGTGCCGGGATAGACGGCGGCGGTCACCTGGCCCGCGGCGAGAGCCGGGCGAACGAGACCGCCCGCGGCGGCGAGTGCGGCCGTGGACGCAAGAAAATGGCGGCGGCGAAGGTGCATCATGGCTCCTCTCTCGGGATGGTCGTCGTTCGATCGACCCCGGCCGGGAACACGGCCGGGTGGGCCTCCGCGGCCAAGCCGCAGAAGAGGTGATCGCCGAGCCCCGCATCGCCCGGCTTGCGCAGGCGCACGTGCTTCAGGGCGGTGCCGTCAGGGGCCTCGAGGTCGTAGACGGTGAGCCCGCCGAGCGGCAGGCTCAGCCGGCGGGTGACCGGGAAGCGATCGGCTGCCCCGGATGCGAACAGCTCCAGGCGCTCCGGGCGGATCGACACCACCACGCGCGCGCCCGGGGCAAGCGGCGCCGGAACGGGCAGGGTGAGGGTGGCACCGGCGTCCAACCGGATCGACGCCTCCGCACCATGCCGCACCTGCAGCGTACCCGGCAGCAGGTTGGTCGAGCCGACGAAGCCGTTGACGAACAGGGTCGCGGGGCGGTCGTAGACCTCGACCGGCGTGCCCAACTGCTCGATCCGTCCGTGGTTCATCACGGCGACGCGATCGGCGATGCTCATCGCCTCCTCCTGGTCGTGGGTGACCAGGATCGCGGTCAGGCCGAACTGGCGTTGCAGCCGCTTGATCTCGATCTGCATGTCGAGGCGAAGGTTCTTGTCGAGCGCCGCGAACGGTTCGTCGAGCAGCAGGATGCCCGGTTCGATGCACAGTGCCCGCGCAAGCGCCACGCGCTGCTGCTGACCGCCGGAGAGTTGGCGCGGCAGCCGCTCGGCGAGGTGGCGCATCCGCACGACGTCGAGAAAGCGTGCGACCTTCTCGCGGATTTCGGTCTTGGGGCGGCCGCGGGCGGCAAGGCCGTAGCCGACGTTCTCCGCGGCGGTCATATGCGGGAAGAGCGCGTAGCTCTGGAACACGATGCCGATGTTGCGTCGTCCTGGTTGCAGGTGATCGACCCGACGCCCATCGACGCTGATGGTCCCGGCGGTCTGCCGGAGAAACCCGGCAATGGCCCTGAGCAGCGTGGTCTTGCCGCAACCGGA
>JBMCMJ010000262.1:0-4065 GCA_048615135.1 Pseudomonadota bacterium | reverse complement strand
GCGAGGTTCTCGACGCCGACCGCGGCGACCAGACGGTCGCCCGCCATGACGAGGCAGTCGCGGCTCTCCAGCGCCCAGCCGTCGCCGATCACCGCATTGCCGCCCCCGTCCTTGTCGGAGACCTCCCACACCGCGTGCCAGGAGCCGACGTCCGACCATTGCGGATCGCAGGGCACGACCGCGATGTGCCGCGAGACCTCCATGACGGCCTTGTCGACCGGCTCCGAGCGAATGTCGGCGTAGCTCGCCCCGGGCACGAACGGCCGGCCGGAACCGCGGGCGACCGCGTCGCGGGTCTGCTGCAGAATGTCCGGCGCGTGCTCGGCCAATTCCTCGAGGAAGCGGTCGGCGCGAAAGACGAACATGCCGCTGTTCCAGAGATGCCCCCCCGCTTCGAGCATCGCCTCGGCGACCGCCGGCAGGGGCTTCTCGACGAACCGGCGGACCCGGTAGACAGCATGGTTGCCCGGCAGACCCTCGCCCACCTGGATGTAGCCGAAGCCGGGCTCCGGATAGCCGGGCTCGATGCCGAAGGTGACCAGATCGCCCGCCCGCGCGACCGCGGCGGCCTCGCCGAGGGCATCGAACAGCGCGGCCGGATCGCCCATCAGGTGGTCGGCCGCACAGATCCACAGCAGCTGCGCGCCGCCGAAGCGCTCCACCGCGACCAGGGCCGCCGTGGCGCAGGCGGCCGCGGTGTTGCGCGCGGCGGGCTCCAGCACGAGTCCCTCGACCAGCGCCCGGTCGACCAGCGCCAGCTGGTTCTGCAGGAGGTCCGCCTGATCGACGGCGCCGAGGGTGAGGACGTGCGCGGGTGCGGCGGTCGCCAGCACGCGCTTGGCGGTCGCCTGCAGGAGCGTGTCGTCGCCGCCGAGGGCGATCAGGTGCTTGGGAAAGCGCCGGCGGCTCAGGGGCCAGAGACGGGTCCCCGAGCCGCCGGCGAGGATGACGGGGCTGAGGTCGGCGAAGCGCGGGCTGGCGGGCATGGCGGGACGGCCTCCTCGACGTGACCACGTCGCCATCGGGCAAAGCCGCCCGCCATGCAACCGCCGCGCGCCGGCTATCGACCGGCCGTCAGCCTATGGTGCGCTCACGGGGCCTTGGTGATGCCCGTGGCGAGCGTGTACTGGTCGGCGCGCGGGGTGTAGCCGAGGCCCGCGCGGAACGCCCAGGGCGTCACCTCGAAGTGCAGCGGCAGGATGCCGAAGTCCTCCATCACCATCCGGCTCGCCTGCTGCAGCAGGGCCTGCCGCTCACCGTCGTCGACCGTGCGCAGCGCCTCGATCAGCACCTCGTCCATCTCCGAATTCGAGTAGCGGCCACGGTTGGTGCCGCCGAGACCGCGCTCGGCATCGCGCGTGGCGGCGAGCGAGGCCAAGGGCGAGCTCATCTCGCCGGTGCCCGAGCCCCAGCCCGCGAGGTAGATGCTGAAGTCGTAGTTGTTGCGCCGGCTGAAGAAGACGCTCGCGGTCATCGCGTCGATCTCGGTCTCGATGCCGATCCGCGCCCACATCTGCGCAACCGCCTGCGCGATCTGCGCGTCGTTGATGTAGCGGTCGTTCGGCGTGCCGAGCACCACCTCGAAGCCGTCGGGGTAGCCCGCCTCGGCGAGCAGTTCCGTCGCCCGCTCCGGGTCGTAGGGGGTCGGCTCCGCGTCCGGGTTGGCACCGAACATCGACGGCGGGAGCAGCTCGCCCGCCGCCACCGCGACGCCGCCCATCAGCCGCTCGACGATGGCCTCGCGGTTGATGGCGAGCGACAGCGCCTCGCGCACCCGGCGGTCCTTCAACGGATTGCCCTCGACCCCGGAGATGCCCGGCGTGTCGTCGAGATGCTGGTCCATGTGCAGATAGATGACGCGGTTGGAGAGACCCTGGACCACCTCGACGTCCGGATTCTCGCGCAACGCCGGCAGGTCCTGCAAGGGCGGGTTCTCGATGAAGTCGACGTCGCCCGCGAGGAGGGCTGCCACGCGCGGCCCGGCCGACGTGATCGGCCGCAGCACGACCTCCTCGAAGGGCGAGGCCTCGCCCCAGTAGTCGTCGTTGCGCTCCAGGACGATCCGGTCGCCCTTGACGAACGAGGCGAGTTCGAACGGGCCCGTGCCGTTGGCCAACTCGCCCGAATTGAAGTCGGCGGTGGCGGGCCACGTCCCGGCGTAGTCGCAGCCGGCCGGATCGAAGGCGAGATCCTCCGCGTCGTCCGGCGCGTTGAGGATGCCCCAGGTCGAGACCTCGGTCGGCAGGAGCGGATAGGGTCCCTCGGTCTTCAGGATCAGCGTGTGCGGATCGGGGATCTCCACGTCGACGATCGCCTTGGTGTAGAGGGTGAAGGACGACGGGCTGTCGGCGACGTTGGGGATGCGGCAGAGGGTCCAGACCACGTCCTGCGCCTCGAACGACGAGCCGTCGTGGAAGGTCACGTCCTGGCGCAGATCGAACCGCCAGGTGGTGTCGTCGACCGGCTCCCAGGCGGTGGCGAGGCCCGGCTGCAGGCGCTGCACCTCGTCCTGGACGACCAAGCTCTCGAAGATGTGCCGGCGCAGCTGGTTGTTGGGGCCCAGATTGTGGAAGTGCGGGTCGGCCGCACTCGGCTCGGCGGCGAGGCCGATCGTGAGCGTCTCGGCCTGGGCAGCACTGCCGCCGGCGAGGGCCAGGGCTGCGGCCGCTGCGAGCAGCCGGGCTTTCGGGGTCATGTGGCGTCTCCCATGTCGTCGGCGGAGGTGCTGCCGGGAAAGCCCGGTCCGACTTGATGCCGGGACCTCCGTCATCCAAGCTAGTGTTCCGCGATCCGCCGGCCCGTGACAAGGCTTCCCGGTAGCGATCGCGCCGCACGTCGTCGAAGGGGCCGCCATGCCATCCCGTGCCACGCTCGCCATGCTCGAGCGGCTGGTCGGTTTCGATACCGTCAGCCACAACTCCAATTTGCCCCTGATGCAGGGCATCGAGGCCTGGTTCGCGGAATACGGCGTGGCTGCCCGCCGGGTCTACGACGCGAGCGGCACCAAGGCCAATCTGTTCGCCACCATCGGCCCGAACCGGCCCGACGGCATCGTCCTCTCGGGGCACGTCGACGTGGTGCCGGTCGAAGGCCAGCCCTGGACGACCGATCCCTTCCGCCTGACCGAGCGCGACGGCCGACTGATCGGGCGCGGCGTCACCGACATGAAGGGGTTCGACGCGGTGGTGCTCGCCAAGGTGCCGGAGATGGTGCGGGCGAACCTCGAACGGCCGATCCACATCGCGCTGTCCTACGACGAGGAGATCGGCTGCGTCGGCGTGCGCACGCTGCTCGACGAACTGACGCGCGAAGGCTTCCGGGCCGCAGGGGTAATCGTCGGCGAGCCCTCGTCGATGCAGGTGATCCGCGGCCACAAGGGCAAGCACTCCCTCGAGGTCACGGTCACCGGCACCGAGGCCCACTCGGCGCTCGCCCCCTCGGCCGTCAACGCGGTCGAGTACGCCGCCCGGCTGATCACCTTCATCGCCGATCGGGCCCGCCGGCTCGAGGCCGAGGGGCCGTTCGATCCCGACTTCGACGTGGCCCACTCGACCCTGCACGTCGGCACCTGCCACGGCGGCACCGCGCTCAACATCGTGCCCAACCACTGCACGCTGCTGTTCGAGCTGCGCCACCTGATGAGCCAGGACCCAAGGCCGATCCTCGCCGAGATCGAGGCCTTCGCCCGCAACGAGCTGGAGCCGCGGATGCACGCGCTCGCCGCCGGAACGGGCATCCTGTTCCGCACGATGACCACGGCCCCGGGCTTCGACATCGCCGCCGACCACCCCTTCACCCAGCTGGTCGCCGGGCTCGCCGGGCACGGCATCGCCGGCAAGGTGCCGTTCGGCACCGAGGGCGGCCTGTTCGCCGCAGCCCTCGACTGCCCCGTCGTGGTCTGCGGGCCGGGCGACATCGCCCAGGCGCACAAGCCCGACGAGTGGATCGATCCGGCCCAGCTCGCCGCCTGCGAGGCGATGATCGACCGGCTGATCCGCATCCAAGCCGGAGAGGCACGATGAGCGGCGACGACTATCCGGTCGAACTGGCGGCCCCGGACATCGA
>JBMCMJ010000261.1:0-4075 GCA_048615135.1 Pseudomonadota bacterium | reverse complement strand
GCGTGGCCGTCGAAGCCTTCGTAGGTGGCGAGGCGGTGGGCCTGTTCGGCGATGGCGGGGTAGGCCTGGGCGGTGACGTGGCCGACCGAGATGCGCTTTTGGAAGTCGTGGACCGAGAGCGCCGACCAGGTGCGGGCGGCGCCGCTGGTGGGCAGCACGCAGTTCACGCCGATGACGAAATTGCCCAGCGTGATGGGCGTGTGGCGGCCGAGCAGGACTTCGGCGGCGTTTTCGATCCGGCCCAGATGCGCCATCGGTTCGTCGGCGAGGATTTCCAGGTGCTCCGGCGCGTAGTCGTTGACGAAGGCAAGGGCGGCGTCGAAGTCGGGTGCCAGCACGATCCCGCCGCGCGGGCCGCACAGGACGGTCTTGGAGAAGGCGGCGCGCTGCGCGCCGAGCCTCGCCCAGTAGCCCGGCAGGGCCGCCCGCGCCGCTTCGGCCACCTCGCGGCTGTTGGTGACCAGATAGGCCGAACTGTCGGGGCCGTGCTCGCTCTCGATGATCAGGTCGAGGGCGGCGATCCGGCCGTCGGCCGTCTCGTCGGCGAGCACGATCGATTCCGAGGGGCCGGCCGGCAGGCCCGTGTCGATCCGGTCGGCCAGGAGGCGCTTGGCGGCGACCACCCAGGGGCTGCCGGGGCCGACGATCTTGGCGACCTTCGGCACCGTCGCCGTGCCGAAGGCGACGGCCGCCACGGCCTGCGCACCGCCCACGCGATAGACCTCGGTGACGCCCACCGTCTCGGCTGCCACCAGCGTTGCCGCGTCGAAGGCCCCGTCCGGCCCCGGCGGCGTGACGATGATCGCCCGCTTGACCCCCGCCACGACGGCCGGAACGGTGGTCATCATCGTCACCGAGGGAAACGCCCCCTTGCCACGCGGCACGTAGCAGGCGACCGACGGGATCGCCACGGTGCGCTCGCCGGCAAAGACGCCCGGCCGCACCTCCTCCAGCCAGAACGACTTCGGCAACTGCGCCTCGTGCGCCCTGCGGATGTTCTCGACCGCATAGGCGATGGCGTCTGCCACCTCGGGCTCGAGTTCGGCCCGCGCCCGGGCAAAGTCCTCGGGGCTCGCGCGCAGTTGGTCGGCGCGAAGCTCCGCCTTGTCCAGTTCCCGCGCATAGTGGACCAGCGCCGCGTCACCCTCGCTGCGCACCCGCTCGACGATTGGCCGGACCGTCTCGAGATAGGGCTCGAGGTCGGCCTCGGTGCGGCGCATCAGCCGGGCACGGGCCGCCTCGTCGAGTTGGCTCAGGTCGTGGAAGGAGACGGTGTCGGTCATGGACGGCCCTGTCGACGTTGAAGAGGCAGGAGGTCAGGGGGCTTTTGGCCCCCTGAAACCCCCGACCGACGGCTATGCCGTCGGACTTTTCGGGGGGCGCGGGGGGCCAAAAGCCCCCCGATCTCTTTTTCTCTCTTCGCTCTCGCCTATCGGGACCTGAGGAACGTGTCGAGGCCGACGAGGCGGTCGAGGAGGAGGATCGCGGTGGTGGCCACCACGATGTAGACCACCGAGACGGCGGCGAGGTCCGGGGTCACCACGCTGCGGATCGAGTTGTAGACCAGCACCGGCAGGGTGACGGTGCGGGCGTCGGTCAGGATCAGGCTGACGATGAACTCGTTGAACGCGAGGACGAACATGATCAAGGAGCCGGTGATCACCCCCGGCATGACGGCCGGCAGGGTGACGGTGAAGAAGGTCTGCAAGGGTGCTGCGCCGCAATTGGCCGCCGCGTGCTCGAGGTCCGGATCGAGGCCGTTCACCGAGGCGGCGACCGCCCAGATCATGAACGGCAGGTTGATCACACAGGTGGCGATGCCGACGGGCCAGAGCCGGTCGAGCACGCCCAGATCGCCGAACAGGAACATGAGCCCCAGGCCCGAGACGACCAGCGGCACGGTGAAGGGGAGCAGCAGATAGACCTGGATGGCGGTGGCAAAGCGCACCCGGTAGCGGGCGAGGCCCAGCGCCGCGAGCGTGCCGACCGGAACCGCGAGGGCGGTGCAGATGCAGGCCACCTGGAAGCTGCGCCAGAAGGCCTCGCGGAATTCGCCCATCTCCCAGAGCCGGGCGTACCAGCGCAGGCTGAACCCATCGGGCGGGAACTGGATGATGTTGCCGGACGTGAACGACGCGGCGAGCACGATCACCGTAGGGGCGGCCAGCAGGACCAGATTGGCCGTCACGATGGTCCAGAGAAACGGCCATTTGCTCATGGCTTCGCCTCGGTCCGGGTTTGGCGGAAACCGAGCGTGCCGGTGCCGAGCCAGGCGAAGAGGATGGCCACGATCGTGCTGCCGATGGCGACCAGGATCACGGCGAGCGCCGAGGCCAAGCCCGGATCGCTGATGCGGAAGAAGGCGTGGTAGATCGAGTTGGCGAGGAAGTCGTTGGTCCCGCCGCCGAGCACCGCCGGCATGGCGAAGTCGGTCAGCGAGATGGTGAAGACAACGACGCCGGCGGCCACGAGGCCCGGCTTGGCCATCGGTACGACGACGTTGAGCATCGCCTGCCACCAGCGCGCCCCCAGGCTCTCGGCCGCGAGTTCCACCTCCTCGGCGATGGCGGCGAGCGCGGGCGCCAGCATCAGGACGGCGAAAGGCAGCATGTACTGCACGAGGCCGAAGAGCACCGTCTCGTAGGTGAAGATCAGCCGGTAGGGCCCGAGGCCGACGCTCTGCAGCAGCGTGTTGGCGATGCCCTGCTGGCCGAGGATGATCAGCCAGCCATAGGCGCGCACCACCTGACCGATGAAGAACGGCAGGAACAGGCTCACCAGCAACAGCTTGCGCAGCCACGACGAGCGCGTGCGGACCATGACGTAGGCGTAGGGGAAGGCGAGCGCCAGGGTGAGCGCGGTGACGATGGCGGCGGCGAGCAGCGTGCGCGTCGTGATGGTCCAGAAGACGGTCCGCTCCCAGACCTCCTCGAAATTGGCGAGGCTGTAGTCCTCCGACAGGAGGAAGGTGTCGGTATCGAGCACCCGCAGGCTCGCGTCGCCGATGTAGAGGAGGCCGAGCGCCAAAAGGCCCACGACCCCGAGAGCGGGCAGAAGCAGCACGTAGCCGGTGGCCCATGCCCATCGCCGCGGCCAAAGGGCCGCGCGTACGCTCTCCAGGAACGCGATCATCGGGGGTGCAGGATGCCGCGGCCCGAAGGCCGCGGCGGGGAGACGAGGGTCCGCATCAGCCCTGCATGATCTCGGTGAAGCGGATGAACCAGTCGCGCTCGTGCTCGACCAGGATCGGCGTCGGCACGCTGATCAGCCGGGCGAAGTCTTCCTCGGTGGTCGGGTAGGCCGGATCACCGACGAGGTCGGCCGGCGGCTCGATGCCCGGCCGCACGCCCGGCAGGCCGAGCTTGTCGCACCAGCGTTGCTGCGCCTCGAGCGTCAGCGCGAAGTTGACGTACTGCTTGGCCCAGTAGAGCTCGGCCTCGTCCGGGTTCTTTGGCACCCAGAGCGCGTCGGTGTCGACTTTGGCCCCCTCCTCGGGGACGGTCCAGGCGACGTCGATCCCGTTCATCCGCGCCTCGCGGGCGTTCGAGATGATGGTGCAGGCGACGTCGATCTCGCCCTGCTGGAACCAGTTGGTGAAGTCCGGATCCTCACCGAGCAGCGGCTGCTGCTCCTTGATCTTGCGGATGAATTCCCAGGCCGGCTCCATGTTGTCCGGGATGTCGGCGAAGCTGCCACCGCCCGCGATCAGCGCCGAGGGATGAAAGCCGATGCCGTCGTTGTAGAGCGCGATGCGCCCGCGGAATTTCGGATCGAGCAGCACGTTCCAGCTGGTCGGCGCACCCTCCGGGAAGGCCGCCTCCCGATAGGCCAGCACGTAGACGTAGCTGTAGACATTGACGATCGGAAAGCCGTCGAGCCCGACCGGCGTGGCGGTCGGCAGCAGGCCCTCCAGGTTCGGCAGATCCGAGAGGTCCTCGCACACACCCCGGAGCGCCGACTTGGTGGCGTTGGTCGACGTGTCCCAGTTGACGTGGATCGGCGGGCGGCGGTTCTGCGCGACGGCGGCCCAAAGGCGCGGCTGGATCTCGTTGTCCTCGGTGAGGTCGTGGCGGAT
>JBMCMJ010000260.1:0-4089 GCA_048615135.1 Pseudomonadota bacterium | reverse complement strand
GGCCAGGGGGCTTTTGGCCCCCTGGAACCCCCGGGCGACGGCTGCGCCGCCGCCACTTTCGCAAAGTGGCCGTGGCACCGGCCACGGCCCGGGGGTTTCCAAGGGGGCCCAAAGCCCCCTTGGCTTCCTTCCCTCCTCTTCGCTCCTCTTCGTTCCCCTTCAGGACCGTCCCGCCGATGGCCCGTTATCTCGCCGCCCGTGTCTTTGCCGCCGCTCTGACGATCTGGGTCACGACCATCGCCGTGACGTTGCTGATCCATGCCGTGCCGGGCGATCCGGTGCGGATCATGTACGCGACCTTCCAGGCGAGCCCGGAGCAGTTGGAGGCGACCCGGGTCCGGCTGGGCCTCGATCAGCCGATCCACATCCAGTACTGGATGTTTCTGGAACGCTTGGTGCAGGGCGATCTGGGCCGCTCGATCGTCGGCGACCAGCCGGTGCTCGACATTCTCGTCGCGCGCTTTCCGGCAACGCTCCTGCTGGCGGCGACGAGCCTCCTGATCGCGATCGTCATCGGCATGACGCTCGGGTTCTTCGCGGCCTATCGGCGCGGCACCTACTGGGACGCCGCCGCCATGGTGATCGCCATCGTCGGCGTCTCCATGCCGCATTTCTGGCTGGGTCTGATCCTGCTGTTCGTGTTCGCGCTGCAACTGGGCTGGGTGCCCGTGGGCGGGGCCGGCTGGCAGTCCCTGATCCTGCCGGCCGTCACCCTCGGACTGGCCAACGCCGCCATCCTGGCGCGCCTCACCCGCTCCTCGATGATCGACATCTTCGACCAGGACTTCGTCCGCACGGCGCGGGCCAAAGGGCTGCCCAAAACGCTGGTCCTCTACCGCCACGCGCTCCGCGCCGGTCTCGTGCCGATCGTCAGCGTGATGGGCATGCAGTTCGCCTACATGATGGGCGGGGCGATCGTGGTCGAGAACGTCTTTGCCTGGAACGGCGTCGGCCGGCTCGCCATCGAGGCCGTGTTCGCCCGTGACTATCCCGTCATCCAGGGCTTCATCCTCGCCTTCGCCACGGTCGTGGCGGTCATTTCCCTCTTGATCGACGTGCTCTACGCGCTGCTCGATCCACGCATCCGGTATTCGTGATGGCCGGCCGCACCACGATCGCCGAAGCCGCCGCCACCTCGGGCGCACCGAGCCGCAGCGCCTGGCGCCGGCTGTTGCGCAGCCCCACGGGCCTGCTCGGCCTCGTCATCGTGCTGACGCTGGTGCTCACGGCCCTGCTGGCCGACCTCATCGCCCCCTACAGCCCGCTGCAGATGGCGGCGGGGCCGCGGCTGGCGCCACCGTCCTGGGCGCATCCGTTCGGCACCGACCATTTCGGCCGCGACGTGTTCAGCCGGGTGGTCCATGGCGCCCGCCTCACGTTGCAGATCGGGACCATCGCCGTCGGCATTTCCCTCGTCTCCGGCTTGCTGGTCGGGCTGCTCGCCGGCTACGCGCGCGGCTGGATCGAGCGCATCCTGATGCGCATCGTCGACGTCCTCTTCTCGTTCACCGAGATCGTCATCGCCCTCGCCTGCCTCGCCATCATCGGCACGGGCCTGACCAACGCGATGATCGCGATCGGCATCGCCTCGATCCCGTTCTACGCCCGCGTCACCCACTCGGTCGTGCTGGTCGAGACGAGCAAGCCCTATTTCGAGAGCGCCATTGCCGCCGGCGCCGGGCATCTGCGCCTCCTTTTCGTCCATCTGCTGCCCAACGTCGTGCCGACGCTGATCGTGGTCGGCACCCTCGGCGTCTCGACGGCCATCCTGGCCGCCGCCGGCCTCAGCTTTCTCGGCCTCGGCGCGCAACCTCCGACGCCGGAGTGGGGGTTCATGCTGTCCTCGGCCCGCGACCTGATCAGCCGGGCGCCCTGGAACATGATCTTCCCGGGCCTCGCCATCGCCATCACCGTACTCGGCTTCAACCTTTTGGGCGACGGGGTGCGCGAGGTGCTCGACCCGCGCCGGCAGGAGCGCTGAGCATGGCCGAGACACTGCTCGACGTGCGGGGCCTGACGGTCGCCTTCGGCAGCGGTAGCGCGCGCACGATCGCGGTCGACGACCTCTCCTACCGGCTGGCCAGGGGCGAGACCCTCGCCATCGTCGGCGAGAGCGGCTCGGGCAAGAGCGTCTCCAGCCTGGCGCTGCTCGGCCTCTTGCCGCGGCCGGCCGGTCACGTCCTCGCCGGCACCGCCACCTTCGAGGGCCACGATCTGCTGGCGATCGACGAACGCCGCCTGGAGCGGCTGCGCGGCGACCGCATCACCATGATCTTCCAGGAGCCGATGACCTCGCTCAACCCGGTCCTGACCATCGGCCGACAGCTCACCGAGGGGCTGGTGGTGCACAAAGGCATGAGCCGGCGGGCTGCCTTGCTGCGCGCCGTCGCCATGCTGGAGCGGGTCGGTCTGCCCGAGCCGGACCGACAGGTGAAACGCTACCCGCACCAGCTCTCGGGCGGCATGCGGCAGCGGGTGATGATCGCCATGGCGATGGCGAGCGAGCCCGCCATCCTGATCGCCGACGAGCCGACCACCGCCCTCGACGTCACGGTGCAGGCGCAGATCCTCGATCTGATGCGCGATCTGAAGCGCGACTTCGACACCTCGATCATCCTGATCACCCACGACATGGGCGTGGTCGCCGAGATGGCCGATCGGGTGGTGGTGATGCTCGAGGGCCAGAAGGTCGAGGAAGGCACGGCCGGCGAGGTATTCGCCCGGCCGCAGGAGCCCTACACCCGCCGCCTGCTGGCGGCCGTGCCACGGCTCGGCAGCCTCGCCCGAACCGATCGGCCGATGCGCTTTACGGGCGCCGCCGCCCCATCACCACCGCCGGAGCGCGAGGTGCTCCTGGAGGCCACGGGCCTCACCAAGCGGTTTTCGACCGGGGGTGGCTGGCTCGGGCGCGGCGGCACGGTCACCGCCCTCGACGATGTCGGGATCCTGCTGCACGCGGGCGAGACCCTGGCGCTGGTCGGCGAGAGCGGTTCGGGCAAGTCGACCGCCGGGCGGGCGCTCCTGCGCCTGATCGAGGTCGATGCGGGCGAAATCCGCCTGGAGGGCTTCGACGTCCGCGAATACGGCCCGCAGCTTCTGCGCCGCGCCCGGCGGCAGATGCAGATGATCTTCCAGGACCCCTTCGCCGCGCTCAATCCGCGGATGAGCGCCGGACGGCTGGTGGCGGAGCCGATGCTGATCCACGGCGTCGCGCGGGGCAGCGAGCTGCGCGACCGGACGGCCGAGCTGTTCGCCCGGGTCGGCCTCCAGCCCGACCACGCAAGGCGCTTCCCGCACGAGTTCTCGGGCGGCCAGCGACAGCGGCTCTGCATCGCCCGGGCCCTCGGCGTCGGCCCCAAACTGATCGTGGCGGACGAGCCCACCTCCGCGCTCGACGTGTCGGTCCAGGCGCAGGTCATCGACCTGATGCTGGAACTGCAGGAGCGCCTGGGCCTCGCCTACGTCTTCATCAGCCACGACATGGCCGTGGTCGAACGGATGAGCCACCGCGTCGCGGTCATGCATCGGGGCCGGATCGTCGAAGTCGGCCCCCGTCCGGCCGTGCTCGGCGAGCCCCGTCACCCCTACACCCGCATGCTCCTGGAGGCGGTGCCCGTGCCCGACCCGAACCACCAGCGGCCGGTGCTCCGGCGCATCGATCCGGCCGGATTTCCCCGCGGGCCGCTGGTCGAAGCGGCACCCGGCCATTGGGTGGCCTCGTGACCATCGGCATCGCCGTGCACGGCAAGGGTGCCGGACTTGCCGCGTTCCGCGCACTGCGCGCGGTCGAGCAGGTGGCGCGCGGCGCGATCGGCGGCTTCGCGAGTTTCGTCGCCCTGACCGACGAGGGCCTCGTGCGCGCCGAAACCCAGCGCGGCGGCTCGACGACCCTGTTCACTGCGGGCGAACGCACCGGCGTCGAACCGCCCGCGCCCATCGCCGAGGCCAGGGCCGCCGCCTTGATGTCGAGCGGCCCCGACCGGCCGACACCGCTCGGCCAGTTCACCGCCGGGGCCGAGGGTATCGGCCTCGTCACGGGGCACCGCGTGCCCAACCGGCCGGGCGTCGATGGCCGTTCGCTGCTGGAAG
>JBMCMJ010000259.1:0-4114 GCA_048615135.1 Pseudomonadota bacterium | reverse complement strand
GGCCCAGGTGGTGTGGTCGACTTCGTGGTTCATGTGGGTGAGGAGGGCGCGTTTGGGGCGGAGGTGGTCGATCCAGTGGAGGGTGCGCTCGAGGTGGCTGTGGCTGACGTGGGGGCGGTCGCGGAGTGCGTCGACGATCCAGAGGTCGAGGCCGTGGAGGAGGGCGAGGCTTTCCTCGGGGAGGGTGTCGACGTCGGGGGAGTAGGCGAAGTTGTTGATCCGGAAGCCCTGGGTGTGGCTGCGGCCGTGGCCTTGGCGGAAGGGGATGATGTCGATGCCGGCGGCGGTGAAGGGGCCGTCGATGAGGTGGGGGGTGAGCGAGGGGCGCCACCAGCCGTGGCCGGGGCGGTGGCCTTGGCCGTGGAGGCAGTAGCCGAAGCGCGTTTCGAGGTGCCAGAGGGTGGTGCGGTCGGCGTAGGCGTCGATCGGGCCTTGGCGGTTGATGTTGAAGGTGCGGACTTCGTCGATGCCGTGGAGGTGGTCGGCGTGGGCGTGGGTGTAGAGGATGGCGTCGACGGTGGCGATGTTGTGGGTGAGGGCCTGCTGGCGGAGGTCGGGGCCGGTGTCGATCAGGAGGCGCTGGCCCCGGGTTTCGACGAGGACGGAGCAGCGCAGGCGTTTGTTTTTGGGGTTGGTTGAGGTGCAGACGGCGCAGGTGCAGCCGACGATGGGCACGCCCGTGGAGGTGCCGCAGCCGAGGACGGTGACCCTCATGGAGCTGTGGGTTCCCCTGGGCGGGCGGTGGCTGCCTTGGGGAAGAGGCGGAAGAAGGCTTCGGTGGTGGCGGCTTCGACGGTGGCCAGGGTTTCGCCCTTGGTTTCGGCGAGGACCTTGGCGATGAGGGGGATGTAGGCGGGCTCGTTGGTGCGGCCGCGATGGGGCGGGGGGGCGAGGTAGGGGGCGTCGGTTTCGAGGATCAGCCGGTCGAGGGGGAGGTCCTCGACGATGGCGCGGAGTTCGGTGGAGCGGGGGAAGGTGAGCACGCCGCCGATGCCGAGGTGGAGGCCGAGTTCGATGGCCTGTTCGCCGAGGTGGCGGGAGGAGCTGTAGCAGTGGATGACGCCGGTGAAGGGGCCTTTGGCCATCTCGTCCGCGAGGATGGCGAGGGTGTCGCGATCGGCCTCGCGGGTGTGGACGACGAGGGGGAGGCCCGTGGTGCGGGCGGCTTCGATGTGGGTGCGGAAGGAGCGGGCCTGCGCGTCCTTGGGGGCGTAGTCGTAGTGGTAGTCGAGGCCGGTTTCGCCGATGGCGGTGACCTTGGGGTGCTGGGCGAGCTCGATCAGGGCGGTGGGGTCGGTTTGGCCTTCGATTCCTGTGTGGTGGGGGTGGACGCCCATGGCGCAGACGACCGAGGGATGACGTTCGGCCAGGGCGAGGACGTTGGTTGCCTGGGTGAGCTTGGTGCAGATGGTCTGCATGACGGCCACGCCGGCCTCGTGGGCGCGGGCGATGACGGCGTCTTCCTGCGCGGCGAGCTGGGGGAAGTCGAGGTGGCAGTGGCTGTCGACGAACATGTCAGGCCGCTTCGTCCTCGGTGTAGCGGGGGAAGACGCCTTGGGGCTTGGGCAGCGGGGTGCCTGGGACGAGGCGGGCTTCGTCCGTGAGGTGGGCGAGGGTGCGCGCTTCGGCGGGCACGGCGAGCTGGTCGAGGAGCTTGGCCGAGGCGTCGGGCATGAAGGGCTGGGTGAGGATGGCGAGGCGGCGGACGGTTTCGGCGAGGGTGTAGAGGACGGTCGCCATGCGGGCGGGGTCGGTCTTGCGCAGGCTCCAGGGGGCCTGGGCGTCGACGTAGCGGTTGGCGTCGCCGACGACGTGCCAGATGGCTTCGAGGCTTTTGTGGAACTGCTGGATGGCGAGGAGGTCGCGGACCTGGGGGACGAGGGCCGTGGCCGAATCCAGGAGGGCCTGGTCCTCGAGGGTGAAGGCGCCGGGCTCGGGGACGCTGCCGGCGCAGTTCTTGGCGATCATCGAGAGGGAGCGCTGGGCGAGGTTGCCGTAGTCGTTGGCGAGGTCGGCGTTCATCCGCTGGACCATGGCGCGGTGGGAGAAGTCGCCGTCGGCGCCGAAGGGGACTTCGCGCATGAGGAAGTAGCGGGTGGCGTCCAGGCCGTAGCGCTCGATGAGCTGCAGCGGGTCGATGACGTTGCCGAGCGACTTGGAGATCTTCTGGCCCTCGTTGGTCCACCAGCCGTGGGCGTAGACGCGGCGGGGCGGCGCCAATCCCGCGGCCATGAGGAAGGCGGGCCAGTAGACGGCGTGGAAGCGGAGGATGTCCTTGCCGACCATGTGCAGGTCGGCGGGCCAGAAGCGCTGGTAGGTGGGGCTTGCCGTGTCGGGGTAGCCGACCGCGGAGCAGTAGTTGGTGAGCGCGTCCAGCCAGACATAGACGACGTGGGCCGGATCGTTCGGTACCTCGATGCCCCAGGAGAAGCTGGTGCGGGAGACGGAGAGGTCCTGCAGGCCGCCCTCGACGAAGCGCATCACCTCGTTGCGGCGGCTGTCGGGGAGGATGAAGTCGGGGTGGGTGCGGTAGTGCTCGAGCAGGCGGTCCTGCCAGGCCGAGAGCCGGAAGAAGTAGGAGGGCTCCTCGACCCACTCGACCGGGGCGCCGGAGGGGGCCTTGCCATCGACGAGTTCGCTCTCGGCGTAGAACGCTTCGTCGCGCACCGAGTACCAGCCGGCATAGCTGTCGAGGTAGATCTCGCCGCGGGCGACGAGTTCGTTCCAGAGGCCTTGCACGGCTTCGACGTGGCGCTGTTCGGTGGTGCGGATGAAGTCGTCGTTGGAGAAGTTCATGGCTTCCGCGAGGCGGCGAAAGCGGCCGGAGACCTCGTCGGTGAAGGTCTGCGGCGCGATGCCGGCGGCTTCCGCGGCCTTTTCGACCTTCTGGCCGTGCTCGTCGGTGCCGGTGAGGAACAGCACCTCCCGGCCGTCGAGGCGCATGAAGCGGGCGAGCACGTCGCAGGCGAGGCTCGTGTAGGCGTGGCCGATGTGCGGCGAATCGTTGACGTAGTAGATCGGCGTCGTGACGTAGTAGCGATCGGCCATCGGTTCGTTCCAGGCGGGCGTCAGGCGGGAACGCGGCGTTCCGCGCCGAGCAGGTCGGTGGCGAGGTCGAGGAGGAGGAGCCGCCGGTCGAGGCTGAGCCGTTCCGCCTCCTCGTCCAGGCGGGCGAGGTTGTCCCATACCTGCCAGAGCCGATCAAGCCGGGCGCCCAGGGCCGCAAGGACGCGGGGCTCGTCCGGGGCGAGCGGCGGGCGTTGTTCGCCGAGGCGCTGGCCGACGGCGCGGCGGACCAGCCGGCCGACGAGGTCGACGGTGAGCTGGACGTCGGCTGCCCGCTGCATGGCGTCGAGGACGTCCGCAACCGAAGCGACGCGCGCTTCGCCCGTGCCGCCCGAGGCGAGGGTTTCGACCAGTTGGGCGTAGTGCCGGTCGGCCTCGAGGGCGATCAGCCGGCAGGCGAGGCCGGGGCTGCCCTGGGCGAGTTCGGTGGCGAAGCCGGCCGTGGCCGCGGCGACGCCGTGGCGTTCGACCAGCCAGCCGTGCAGACGGTCGGCGGGGACCGGGCGCAGCCGCAGGCGGGCGAGGCGCGAATGGATGGTCGGGGGGAAGCGGTTGGAGGCGTCGGCCGTGAGGACGACGAACACGCCCGGCCGCGGCTCCTCGAGGGTCTTGAGGAGCGCATTGGCGGCATTGGTGTTGAGCAGGTGCGCCTGGTCGACGACCAGGACGCGGGCGGCGCCGACGCCCGTGCGGTGCAGGCGGTCGGTGGCCGTGCGGACGCGCTCGACGTCGATCTCGACGCGGACCGACTTGCCGGCGGTCTTGGGGTCCTTCGGCTCGACGATGACGAGATCCGGATGGGCACCGGCCGCGACTTGGCGGGTGACGGGGTGGTCGGGCGGCAGGGCGAGTTGGTCGCCGCCGCCGGCGAGCAGGAAGCGGGCGAGGCGGAAGGCGAGGGTGGCCTTGCCGAGCCCGTAGCGGCCGAGCAGGAGCCAGCCGTGGGGCATCCGGCCGCTGTGCCACGCGCGCAGGAGATCGGCCTCGGCGGCCTCCTGGCCGAGGAGGTCCGGGTTGTGCTGCGGCAGCGGGGCCTCGAGGGTCATGC
>JBMCMJ010000258.1:0-4145 GCA_048615135.1 Pseudomonadota bacterium | reverse complement strand
GGGCGCTTCTTCACCCAGCGGGCGAAGGCCGCAAGGTCCGGGTGGCTCGGCCAACTGGCCGGGTCGGCCCAGGCGGTCGCCAACTCCCGTTCATCGAGCACCGCGTGAAGCTTCGCGTGGCAGATGCGGTGCAGCCAGACCGTGGCGCGCCCGCCCTCGGAGCGTGGGACCAGGTGGTGGCGGTTCACCGTGGGGCCGGCCACCATCGGCCGCCCGCAGAGCGGGCAGGGACCGAGTTCGTCCTCAGCCGACACGCCAGTCGGCCACCGCACCCGTGCCGATCCGCGTGCTGTCGTAGGGCGTGGTCTGGTACATCTCGTTGATCCAGTTGCCGAACAGCAGATGCGCGTAGGCCCGCCAGCGGTTGACCGGCGGCCGGCTCGGCTCGTCGCCCGGATAGTAGTTGAGCGGAACCTCGACATCGGCCCGACTGCCGAGATCCCGGCGATACTCGTCGTCGAGGGTGTAGGTGTCGTATTCGAGGTGGTTGAACATGAACACCTGCCGGTGGGGGCGATCCTCCAGCAGGCAGATCCCGGCGACGGGGGAGGTGGCGAGCACCTCGAGCCCCGGCGTCTTCGGCAGATCCTTGGCGCGGACCTCGGTATGGCGCGAGACCGGGACCAGGAATTCGTCGTCGAAGCCGCGCAGCAGCGGCGAGCGGCTGCCGTTCGCGGCCGTCACCCGGTGCCAGAAGATGCCGAAGCGCTTCGTCGGCAGCGCGTGTTTCGGCACCCGGTGGAAGTGGTAGAGCGCTGCCTGCGCCCCCCAGCAGATGTTGAACGTCGAGTGGACGTGCGTCTGCGTCCAGTCGAAGATGGCGCTCAGCTCCTCCCAGTACTTGACGTCCTCGAACGGCATCAGCTCGACCGGGGCACCGGTGACGATCAGCCCGTCGAACTTCTCCTCGCGGACGCTGTCCCAGGTGACGTAGAAGCGCTCGAGGTGGCTGGGCGCGACGTTGGCCGGGCGGTAGGTGCCGGTCATCAGCAGCACGAGCTCGATCTGCAGCGGCGTCGCCCCCAAAAGCCGCGCGAGCTGCGTCTCGGTCTTGACCTTGTCCGGCATCAGGTTGAGCAGCGCGATCCGCATCGGCCGGATGTCCTGGCGCGCGGCAACGTGCTCGTCGATGAGCTGCACGCCCTCGGCGGCAAGCTGGTGGAACGCCGGCAGGTCGCTCGGCAGCTTGATCGGCATCGTCGTCCTTCGGCTGGGCGGGAGGGCCGGAAACGAGCGACGTAGAAACCGGCTGGGAAGGTGTCAAGGAGAGCCCCGGGTGCTGCCGAGTTGTCACCGGCGCGTGGCATCGCCAAAAGAAGCCATCAATCGGAGGATCACGATGCGACCGCGCTCCTTTCTCCTCGCTTCGGCCGCCCTGATCGGCCTCGCCGGACCGGCCTCGGCCGAGCTGACCCTGCACATCCTGCACATCAACGACTTCCACAGCCGGATCGAGTCGATCAACCGCTTCGATTCGACCTGCTCGGCGGAGGACGAGGCGGAGGGCGCCTGCTTCGGTGGCTCGGCCCGGCTCCATACCCTCATCAACGAGATCCGCGACCGCCTGCGGGCCGAGGGCCAACACGTCATCGTGCTCGATGCCGGCGATCAGGCCCAAGGCTCGCTGTTCCACTCGGTCTACCGGGGTGCTGCCGAGGCGGAGATGATGAACGCCATCGGCTTCGATGCCATGGTGGTCGGCAATCACGAGTTCAACTTCGGCCCCGAGCCGCTCGCGGGCTTCGCCGAGACGGTCGAGTTCCCGGTCATCGCCGGCAGCCTCGACACCTCGGGCGATGCGCGCCTCGACGCCTTGCTGGAGGACCACGTGGTTCTGGAGATCGGCGGCGAACGGGTGGCCATCGTCGGCGCGATCACGACCGACACGGTCGAGATCTCCTCGCCGGGGGCGACGCTGACCTTCCGCGACGAGATCGGCTATCTGATCGACAAGGTCGAGGAGCTGACCGTCGGCGGCGTCGACAAGATCGTCGCGCTCACCCATGTCGGCCTGCCCCGCGACCTCGAGATCGCCCGGGCGGTGCCGGGTCTCGACCTGATCGTCGGCGGTCATTCGCACACCCTCATGTCGAATACCGTCGAAGGGGCGCTGGCCTACCCGCAGACGGTGGCCGGTCCGACCGGCGAGGTGCCGATCGTCCAGGCCTATGCCTATGGCAAGTACGTCGGCCACGTGGTGCTGACCTTCGACGGCGACGGGCGCGTCACCGAGGCCACGGGCGACACCCTCCTGGTGGACGCGAGCGTCGAGCCCGATCCCCTGATCCTCGCCCGGATCGCCGAACTGGGCGAACCGATCGAGGAAATGAAGGCCGGCGTCGTCGGGCAGGCTTCCGCCGACATCGAGGGCAGCCGCGAGACCTGCCGGGCGATGGAGTGCCCGATGGGCAACCTCGTCGCCGAGGCGATGCTCGACCGGGTGGAGGACCAGGGCGTCACCATCGCCATCCAGAACGGCGGCGGGCTGCGCGCCTCGATCGGCGCCGGCGAGGTGACCATGGGCGACGTCCTCGCCGTCCTGCCCTTCCAGAACACGCTCGCCACCTTCGAGCTCACCGGCGCCGGCATCGTGGCGGCTCTGGAGAACGGCTTTTCCGAGGTCGAGGAGGGGGCCGGGCGCTTTCCCCAGGTGGCCGGTCTGCGGGTGACCTGGAACCCGTCGGCGGAGCCCGGCAACCGGGTGGTCGAGGTGTTGGTCGAGCAGGACGGTAACTGGGTGCCGATCGATCCCGATGCCACCTACGGCGTCGTCAGCAACAACTTCATGCGCAAGGGCGGCGACGGCTACGCCATGTTCCGCGACGACGCGCAGAACGCCTACGATTTCGGCCCCGGCTTGGAGGACGTGGTCGCGGCCTATCTGGGCGAGCAGGGCACCTACACGCCCTTCGTCGACGGGCGCATCGCCACCGTCCGCTGAGCCCCTGGGGGCGTCGCCCGGCGCCCCCGACCCGCTCAGTAGCCCCGTCCGCGGTCGACGAGGTGGGCCGGCGTCTCGCCGCGGCGGAAGCGGTGGACATTGGCCGCAGCAATCAGGGCGGCGCTGCTCGGGTCGGTTTGCGCCGCCACGTGCGGAAACACCTGCACACGCTCGTGGCGCCAGAAGGGGTGATCGGTCGGCAGCGGCTCCACCTCGAACACGTCCAGCACTGCCTCGGCCAAGTGGCCCTCGTCGAGGGCGGCCAGGAGGTCCTCGTCGACCACGTGGCCGCCGCGGGCGACGTTGATCAGCATGGCCCCCTTGGGCAGGCCGTGCAGCAGCTTCGCATCGATCAGCCCCCGGGTCTCGGCGGTCAGCGGCGTGAGGTTCACCAGAATTTCGGTCCGCGCCAGCATCGAGGCGAGCCCCTCGGCGCCGCAGAAGGTCTCGACGCCGTCGATCTCGTGCCGGGTCCGGCTCCAGGCGACCAGGCGGAAACCCAACGGACCCAACATCGCCATGCAGGCGCGGGCCAGCTCGCCCGTGCCGAGAAAGCCGACCGTGCGCTCGTCGGCGAGCTTCTGCGGGTCCTTCGACCAGACGCGGTCGCGCTGGCCGCGGGCGAAGCGGGGATGATCGCGGTGCAGCGCCAGCACGTGGGCGGTGACACCTTCCGCCATCGCCCGGCTCATGTTCGGGTCGACCAGCCTGGCGAGCGGCACGCCCGCGGGCAGGGCCGGGTTGTGGACCAGATGCTCCACGCCCGCCCAGAGCGATTGCACGAAGCGGATCGAGGTGAAGGGTGCGAGGGCCGAAGGGGCCGGGTTGGCGGCGATGACGATGTCGACCGTCGCCGGATCGCCCGTGAAATCGACCGCGGGGCGCACCTCCTCCTCGGGCATGGCCGCCTGGAGCAGGTCCACCCAGCGGCGTTCGGCATCGGCGGCGAGGTTCGAGACGAGGACGATCGGCATGGCGTTCAGGGGTCTCCGGGCAGACGGATGATCTTGTCGTCGTAGGCGAGAAGTTCTCCGAGGTAGCGCTCCGCGTCCGCCCTGAACAGTCCGCGGGTGATCCCCGCCACCAGCTTGGGCACGGCGATGGTCATCGCGTTGATCGACGACCCGGACGGTCCGAAGCTCATCGTCGCGCCGAAATTGAACACGTGGATGCGCTCGAGCAGCGGACAGGTGCCCGGCTCCTT
>JBMCMJ010000257.1:0-4153 GCA_048615135.1 Pseudomonadota bacterium | reverse complement strand
GGTCCCTCGGCCAGGAGCGTGCCGTCGTAGATCGCGTCGCCGCCGAACAGGATGCCGGTCGTCTCCTCGAACAGGCCGATCTGGCCGGGGCTGTGGCCGGGCAGGTGGAGGACGCGAAAGCGCCGATCGCCCGTCTCGACCACCTCGCCCTCCTCGATCAGCCGGGTGGCCGGGGCCGGTTCCAGCCGGTAGCTGCCCGGATCGTAGGTCGCGCTCGGCAGCGCGTCGATCATCAGGGGCGGCACCTCGCGGTAGCCGATCCGCCGCAGCATCGAGCGAAACTCGACCGGGAAGTCCTCGAAGAAGAGGCTTGCCTCGCCGACCGGCTGCGCCAGCGCCGCGGCTTCGAGCGGATGGGCGAGGCGCTCCTCGAATTCGTGCATCGCGCCCGCGTGATCGACGTGCGCATGGGTACAGACCGCGACGACGGGCCGGTCGAGATAAGGCTCGAGGACCGGGCGCAACGGCACGATGCCGTTGCCGCCGTCGATCAGCAGATGCCGGTCGCGGCCCTTGACGAGGAACAGGTTCGCCCGGATCAGCGGGTCGGTGTACGGCTCGACGATGCGCAGGATCGCCGGATCGAGCGCCTCGAGTTGGAACCAGCGTTCGGCGACGGGCAGGAACACGGCGTTCTCCCGGATACGAACCACGACCATCCGGAGGATGCGCGCCGCCGTGCGACGTCGCAACCGCCGCGCATCGGCGCCCGTCCTCCTTGGCGAGCCCTGCTGCACTCCCTAAGTGCTGCGAGGATCAGCGACGGGAAGGAAGCGGCCGTGTTCGACGCGAAGCGCTTGTTGGACCAGTTCACCGGCACCGGGGGACAGGATCTCGGACGATTGCTCGAGGGCAAGAAGGGCTTGGCCACGGGTGCGGTCGCGGGTGGGCTCGCAACCTATCTGCTCGCCGGCAAGAAGCCCAAGAAGGTCGCCCAGCAGGCGCTCACCTATGGCGGTCTCGCCCTGATCGGCGGCCTCGCCTACAAGGCATGGCGCGATCATCAGGCCGGCAAGTCGCCCCAGGTGCCCGCCGGCGAGGAACCGGTGGCCGTGCCGCCCGCCGGCGAGACGCGGTTCCTGCCGAACACGCCCGCCGAGCAGGACGAGGTGGGCCGCGCCCTCTTGCGGGCGATGATCGCCGCCGCCAAGGCCGACGGCCACATCGACGCCGACGAGCAGCGCCGGATCTTTCAGCGCATCGAGACGCTCGATCTCGACGTCGACGACAAGGCGTTCGTTTTCGAGGAACTGTCGCGGCCTCTCGACGTCAACGCCGTGGCGGCCGGCGCGACCTCGCCCGAACTCGCGGCCGAAATCTACGCGGCCTCGCTGCTCGCCATCGACGCCGACGGCCCGGCGGAGCGGGGCTACCTCGCCATGCTGGCGGCCCGCATGCAGTTGCCGGACGACCTCGTCGCGCATCTGCACGCCAAGGTCGACGCCGCCACCGAGCCCGCTTGACACGCAACGCGAACTCCGGGTTGCCAAGCCCGGTCGCGAGACGCATCCTCGGTTGGACCACCGGGCAACCGGGGTCCAACGTGAGGGAGGTCCGAGACCATGGCCCTGCACAAGTTCGTGATCGAACGCGACATTCCCGAGGTCGGCTCGCTGGCGCGCGCGCAGCTCGCCGAGGCGGCGGCCAAATCGAACGAGGCGCTCGCCCGCTTGGCGCCGGATATCCAATGGGTGGAGAGCTACGTCGCCGGGGACAAGACCTTCTGCGTCTACCTCGCGACGGACGAGGACATGATCCGCAAGCACGCGGAGATCAGCGGCTTCCCGGCGACCCGGATCACACCGATCCGCAAGACCATCGACCCGACGACCGAGCAGGACGCCTGAGACCGTGCGTGCACGCCGCGCCCGCATGCTCGACGAGCCGGAGGTGACGAGGTGATGGTGAGCGGCGCCGGCGCCGTGTTCGCCCGGGTGGGCGCAAGGGGAGCGGCACGCGTCAGGAGGTGGTGCTCGGCGCGCGCAGCCGTAGCTCGAGGCCGATGCGGCGGGCCTGGGCCTCGACCAGCGCGGCGGTGAACGCGTCGCCCAGCCCGGTGCGCTGCGGATCGTCGACGAGGACGACGAAACCGCCCTCGACATCGGCGAAGCTGACGACCAAAGCGTGGGTCTCGTGGCCGCTCGCCCGGCACAGCAGCGTGCTCCGCTGCAGCACGGTGCCGTCGAGATCGTGCGGTTCGTGCTCGATCAGGGCCGAGGCCCCACCGCACACGCCACGCACCGCCAGGACACCCGCCGCCAGCACGGCCTCGTGCGTGCTGCCGGGCAACGTAACGATCTCGCCCGTCCCGAAGCGGGTCCGCAGCCCGAACACACCCGGCTCGTCCTCCCGGGCCGTCACGCGCGGGTCGAACTCGTCGCCGGCCTCCCCGAGCAGCGCTTCCAACGTCGCAGCAACGCCGTCCCGATCGACGGGCGCGGCGGCGAACGGATGCGTCCGCGCGACGTGCGCGTCGTAGCAGGCGTCGAGGGCGGCGAGCGCCGCAGCACTGCCGGCCAGATCGACACGGACCGCCCGCCCGCCTGCGAAGGAGCGCAGCGCCAGTTCGTGGCCCCGGGCCAGTGCCGCGCGCATCCGCGGATCATGACCGAGCCCGACCAGCACCGCCCGATCCCGCAGCAGTGCGGCATGCTGCCCGCGATGACGCCCGTCGATCACGGTCTCCACGTCGATTTCGGCCGAGCCCAGCGCCCAGGCGTCGCGATACACGACGAGCAGCAGCCCATCGGCCGACTGCATGAGGAACAGCTCCTCGCCGCCGCCACGGGCGACGGACGCCGTGCAGAACCGCTCGCCGTCGTCGAACCGGTCGGTCTCCACCGTCCAGCCACGGACCGTCGTGTACCACTCCGCGGCAAGGGCGGGCGCGGCGACGAGCATCGCCAGACCCAACATCGCGCCGAACAACCGGGGCCTCTGCATCTCTCGCGTCCTCGCCCACACACCACCCAAGCAGTATCCGGCTTCCGCGAGCGCCGTCCCTGACGCGCATCACGGCGCGACCGGATCGATGGTCGGCGAACCGACAAGCGCCGCTACGCAACCGCAAATGCCGATCACGGCGCCCGCCCACGCCCCCTGGCCGAAGCGCCGGCTTCGGACTATGGTCGAAGACGGTTTGGCGTCGGCAACGATCCGGCGCCCCGGACTTCGATCGGAGGCTGAACACATGAATGTCGTGCCCACGCGCCGCCGCGCGCTGCAGACCACCCTGGCCGGTTGTGCGGCCCTGGCCGTCACCCTCGCGGCCGGCACCGCCCTCGCCCAACAGACGCTCCGCCTGTCGCACCAGTGGTCGACCAACGATATCCGCCACAAGGTCGCCGAAATCATCGCCGAGGAGGTCGCCGCGGCCGACGTCGGGCTGGAAATCCGCATCTTCCCGACCGCGTCGCTCTTCAAGCCCAACGACCAGTGGGGGGGCGTGTCCGCCGGCCGGCTCGACATGGCGGTGCTGCCGCTCTCCTACGCCGGCGGCCGCCACCCCGAGTTCAACCTCACCCTGATGCCGGGGCTGGTGAAGAACCACGACCACGCCGTTCGCCTCAACGAGTCGCCCTTCATGGACCGCATCGAGGAGATCATGAACGAGGCCGGTGTCGTCACCGTCGCCAAGGGCTGGCTGGCCGGCGGCTTCGCCTCCAAGGAGCGCTGCGTCGCCATGCCGGACGACGTCGAGGGCATGCAGATGCGCGCCGCAGGGCGCGCCTTCGAGCAGATGCTCGCCGGCGCCGGCGCCTCGATCGCCTCGATGCCCAGCTCCGAGATCTACAGCGCCATGCAGACCGGCGTGCTCGATGCGGTCAACACCAGCTCGTCGAGCTTCGTCTCCTTCCGCATCTACGAGCAGGTCGACTGCTACACGCCGGCCAGCGACTACGCCCTCTGGTTCATGTACCAGCCGGTGATCATGTCCAAGCGCGCCTACGACAACCTCACCGACGAACAGAAGGCCGCCCTCGAGGACGCCGCCGCCAAGGCCGAGGCCTTCTACGTCGAGGAAGCCGCCAAGGAGGACGCCGCCTCGATCGAGGTCTTCGAGCGCGCCGGCGTCGAAATCCACCGCATGACCGAGGCCGAGTTCGACGCATGGCGCCAGCTTGCCGAGGAAACCTCCTACAAGGCGTTCGTC
>JBMCMJ010000256.1:0-4165 GCA_048615135.1 Pseudomonadota bacterium | reverse complement strand
CGCTCGCCGGCTGGCAGCTCGGGCGCACGCAGCGGATCGTCAGCGGGTTCTACACCTCCCAGGCCCAGGAGGTGCTGCCACGATGACCGCCGCCGCCGGCAACGGGCCCTTCTGGTCGCGCATGGTGCAACGGCTCCTGCCGTTCGCCGACGCCGCGACCCACGATTTGCCTTTGCCGCGGCTGCTTCGGCTCTCGCTCTTCCAGGTATCGGTCGGTCTTGCGGCGGCGCTGCTCACCGGCACGCTCAACCGGGTGATGATCGTCGAGATGGGCGTGCCGAGTGCCTTGGTCGCCCTGATGGTGTCCTTGCCGCTGGTGTTCGCGCCGTTGCGCGCGCTGATCGGCTTTCGCTCCGACACCCACCGCTCGAAGCTCGGCTGGCGCCGCGTGCCCTATATCTGGATGGGCACGTTGCTGCAATTCGGCGGGCTCGCGATCATGCCTTTCGCGCTGATCGTGCTCTCGGGCGACACGCACGGCCCCGCCATCTTCGGCCATCTCGGCGCCGGGCTCGCCTTCCTGTTGGTCGGCGCCGGGCTGCACACCACCCAGACGGCGGGCCTGGCGCTTGCCACCGACCTTGCCCCGGAGCACGCGCGGCCGCGCGTGGTGGCGCTCCTCTACGTCGTGCTGCTCGTGGGCATGTTCGGTAGCGCCGTCGTCCTGGGCGTGCTGCTCGCCGAGTTTTCGCAGCTGCGGCTGATCGAAGTGATCCAGGGGGCGGCGGTGGTCACGCTGCTGCTGAACCTCGTCGCCCTGTGGAAGCAGGAGGCGCGCGACCCTCGGCGCACCGCCGACGACGTGGAGCGGCCGCGCTTCGCCGAGGCCTGGGCGCGCATCCGCCAGGGTGGCCGCACACCGCGCCTGTTGGTCGCGATCGGTCTCGGCACCGCCGCCTTCTCGATGCAGGACATCCTGCTCGAGCCTTATGGCGGCGAGATCCTCGGCCTCTCGGTCGGTGCGACGAGCATGTTGACGGGGCTGTGGGCGCTCGGCTCGCTAATCGGCTTCACGCTCGCTGGACGGGCGCTGACGCGGGGTTTCAACCCCTATCGGCTCGCCGGCGCCGGCGCCGTCGTCGGCCTCTGCGCGTTCTCGGCCGTGATCTTCGCGGCCCCGCTCGAATCGCCGAACCTGTTCCGTGCCGGGACCGTGCTGATCGGTGTCGGCGGCGGGCTCTTCGCCGTCGCGACGCTGACCGCGGCGATGGGCGTGGCCCGCGCTGGCGACAGCGGCATCGCACTCGGAGCCTGGGGGGCTGTCCAGGCGACCGCCGCCGGTCTTGCCATCGCCGCGGGTGGGGCGATCCGCGACGTGGTCTCGATGTTCGCCTCGAACGGCAGCCTGGGCGTGGCGTTGATGGACCCCGCCACCGGTTACGCCGTCGTCTACCACATCGAGATCGCTCTCTTGTTCATGACCCTGGTTGCGATCGGACCGCTCGTGCGCCCCGCGAGCACGACCGAGGCGCAGCCGACCACGGGATTCGGACTGGATCAGTTTCCGGCCTGAGCCCACTGCTGGAGGAGATCGACCATGCCCATCGGCGCCGTTACGGGCCACATCGACGTGGCGCTGATCGTGCTCTACGTCTTTTGGGCCTTCTTCGCCGGGCTGATCTACTGGCTGCGCCGCGAGGATCAGCGCGAGGGCTATCTCTTGGAGAACGACAAGGGCGACCCCTTGGAGATTCTCGTCCCGGCCACGCCCTCGCCGAAGGCCTACCACCTGCATGACGGCGGCGTCGCGATGAAGCCGAGCGACGAGCCGGACACGCGCGCCCTCAACCTCGAGACCGACCCGAACTGGGAGGGCTACGCCGGCGTGCCGACGGGCAACCCGATGCTCGACGGTGTCGGTGCCGCGTCCTACGCGATGCGCAAGGACGTGCCCGAGACCGACCACAGCGGCAACCCGAAGATCGCTCCGCTGCGGGTGCTGACCGACTACCACATCGCCAAGGAAGACCCGGACCCGCGCGGGCTCGCTGTCTTCACGGGCGACGGTGCCCTGGTCGGCAAGATCAAGGACCTCTGGGTCGACCGGGCCGAGGCGCTGATCCGCTACTACGAGGTCGAGGTGGACGATCCCGCGCGCTCGGTCCTGGTGCCGACGGTGTTCGTCAACCTCAAGGTCTGGCGCGGCCGGGCCGCGGTGGACATCGTCGACAAGGCACGGTTCGTCCAGACCCCGACCACCCGCAACCCCGACGTGATCACCAAGCTCGAGGAGGACAAGATCAGCGCCTATTTCGCCGGCGCCGACGTGTTCGGCGGCAACGGCAAGCGCGCGGCTTGAGCGTGGCGATGCGCGAGCACGAAAACGAGCCGATCCCTGGCCTGCCGGAGCATCTTCCGGCAGGCGAGCGGATCCTGTGGCAGGGTGCGCCGGATTGGCGCGCCCTCGCCCGCCGCACCTTCCACGTCTGGAAGGTTACCCTCTACTGCGCGATCGTCGTGGCCTGGAACGCGTTCGCCGCTGTTCAGAGCGGGGCCACGCTCGGCGAGGCCACGATCCACACGCTGTGGATCTCGCCGCTGCCGCTGATCGCGATCATCATTCTGCTGGTCCTTTCCTACGCCTACGCGAAGTCGACCATCTACACGGTGACCACGCGCCGCCTCGTCGTTCGCTCGGGCGTCGCCCTGCCGATCACCGTCAATCTACCGTTCCGGTTCGTCGAATCGGCGGGCCTGCGCACCTACCGTGACGGCACAGGCGACGTTGCGTTCGTCCTGAGCGGCGAGGACCGGGTCGCCTATCTGCAACTCTGGCCGAACGTCAGGCCCTGGCACTTCAACCGCCCGCAGCCGATGCTGCGGGGCATCCCGCAACCCGAGATTGCAGCCGGGATCGTCGCCGACGCGCTCGCCGCGTTCGTCGACGGTGACGCGGGCCGCACGGTACGTGTCGAGACCACGCCGGAGCGCCCAGCGATGCGCCGCGCCGACGATCCCGTGACGGCCGCCGGACGTTGAGGACGGCCATGGCGAAGCCGCTCGACCCGGCAAGCTCGACGAGGAGGGAGAGAGCCATGCCCACGAGCACGACCGAACGCCGCCCGCTGCGCGGCGAGGTGGTCGCAGCCCTGCTGCTCGCAGGCTGCGTCGCCATCGGTTTCGGGGTCGGCCAGCTGCCGAAAATGGAGCTGACCGACCCGAGCGCCCGCCCCTTGGTCATGCGCGAGCTCAGATTCGAGGACCGCTACGACGGCGGCATCACCGTGGTCGAATACGGCAACGACCGGATCATCCACGAACTCGAGCCGGGCGACGGCGCCTTCGTGCGCAGTGTCCTGCGGGCGCTGGCCCGCGAGCGCAAGCGCATGGAGATCGGCGGCGAACTGCCGTTCCGCATGATCGCCTGGAGCGACGGGCGGCTGTCGCTCGAAGATACCGTGACGGGCCACCGTGCCGAGCTCAACGGTGCGTTCGGCCGGGACAACACGGCCGCCATGATCGAACTGCTCTACGCCGGGGGGGAGAGCCGATGAGCCAAGCGGGAACGCGACCCGCACTGTTCACCAAGCGACGCTTCGAGGTGCCGTGTACCGTCGAGGTCGAGCACACTCACGACAGCCTGCACGCGCACGTCGAACTGGACGGCGACGTCGCCGTTCACCCGGGCGACGAGGTCACGGTGCAGGGGCCGGAGGTAGAGGTACCCTTCGGCGAGCGGATCGTCGTCCGGCGTCGGGCAACGGTCGTCCGGGCGAGCCTGTTGGAACGCCGCTGGACGGAGCTCACGGGTGATCTGGAATTCATGGAGCTGCTCGAGTTCAGCTTCACGTCCGCAAAGAGACTCTGAAGGGGGGGTTGGGGGAATGAGCGAGGTCAACTGGCTGCAGAGACCGAATGCAGCCACGCAGCGTGCGCAGGAGAATACCCTCTTGAGCCCGCGCTTCTATACCACCGATTTCGCGGCGCTCGATCAGCTCGACGTTTCGGCGATCCAGGCCGAGTGGGACGATTTGTTGGCCGAGATGAAGCGCGACCCGAACAAAGGGCACTTCGTCCGCACCCCCGAATTCGACATCGATCCCGACGCCCTACCCGCGGAGCTGAAGAAGGAGTTCCTCGACTTCCTCGTCAGCTCGTGCACCGCCGAGTTCTCGGGCTGCGTGCTCTACGCCGAGATCAAGAAGCGGATCAAGAACGAACCTCT
>JBMCMJ010000255.1:0-4178 GCA_048615135.1 Pseudomonadota bacterium | reverse complement strand
AGCCAACTCGTCCGGTAGAGGACCACCGTCGGCAGCCGGGCGAGGGCCAGTTCGAGCCCGACCGTGCCGGAGGCGGCGAGCGCCAAATCGGCCTCGGCATAGCGGGCGAAGCGCCGCTCGGGATTGGCCTCGACGACCAGCGGCGCCGGCCAGTCCCGCGTTGCCGCTTCGACCTGGGCCGCGCGCGCGGGCGGGGTCGGCAACACGCAGCGCAGGCCGGCAAACCGCTTGGCCAAGCGTTCGACCGCGCCTCGCAGCACGGGCAGGTGCCGCTCGATCTCGGCCCGCCGGCTGCCGGGCAGAAGGCAGAGCACCGGCGGCGCGTGGCGCGTCCGGTCGAAGAAGGCCGGCAAGGCCGGCACCTGCTCGACGATCGGGTGCCCGACATCGACCGCCTCGACGCCGTAGCGGGCGAAGAAGGCCGGCTCGAAGGGCAGGACGACCAACAGCCGGTCGACGAGATCCTGGAGCTTGGCCGCGCGGCCGGGTCGCCATGCCCAGGCTTGGGGGGCGACGTAGTGCACCTTGGGCACGTCCAGGTCGCGCAAACGATGCAGCACGCGCAAGGTGAAGGCCGGCGCATCGACCGTCAGGACCAGGTCCGGCTCGAAGGCCCGCGCCGCCGCCGCGGTCTCGCCCAGCCGGCGGATCAGCCGCGGCAGGTGCGGGACGATCTCGGCGAGGCCCATGAGGGACAATTCCTCCATGGGGAACCGGCTCTCGAGCCCGAGCTTCGCGAGGTCCTCGCCGCCGACCCCGTCGAGCTGCAGCCCGCCGACCTCGGGGGCGAGGGCTCGGAGCAGCCGTGCGGCGAGGAAGTCGCCCGAGGTCTCGCCGGCGACGACGAACACCTTGAGGGTCATGCCCAGGGCTCCACGCCGATCACGAACAGGCCGTTGCGGTCGGCCAGCCGGGCCACCTCGTCCGCCCGGGCGACCAGGGTGTGCCCGGCCTCGACGGCGATCCCGCGCAGCCCCGCCGCCCTCACCCCCTCGACCGTGGCGGGGCCGATGGTGGGCAGGTCGGCGCGGCGCTCCTGGCCGATCTTGCGCCCCTTCACCAGCACGCCGCCCGGCGTCTCGCGGCGGAGATCGGCGCAGCGGGCGAGCAGCGCGTCGGTCCCCTCGACGGCCTCGACGCCCAGGACGAGTTGCGCCTGCACGACGACCGCCTGCCCGACATCGACGGCCCCGAGCGCCCGCGCCACCTCGACGCCGCGCCGCACGTCGGCGAGGCACGCCGCATCGGGCTCGGGCCCGGCGATCCGGCCTTCGGGGGCCAGCAGCTGCCGTGCCAGTTGGTCCGCGCCAACCACCCGAAAGCCCTCGCCTTCGAGTTCGTTGACGATCAACCGCAACAGCTTGTCGTCGCCGGCATCCAGGCCACCGAGCCGGGTCAGCATGGCAAGCGCCCGGCGATCGAGGGCCAAGGCCCGCAGCGACGGCCGGCCGACCCGGCCGATCATGCACACTTCCTCGCAGCCATGGGCGTGCAGGAGATCCAGCGTCCGGCCGACGGCGCCGAGTTTGACCCATTCGTGGGGGAAGCGCTCGACCCAGGCGGCGTCGGCATGGCCCTCGAAGGCGATGACCACCACCTCGCGGCCCGCGGCCCGCGCGGCTTCCGCCACGACCGGCGGCAGGCTGCCGCCGCCCGCGAGCAGCCCCAGACGCGGCACGCTCAGCGCTTGCCGGCGGCGGGCTGGATGATCTCGCGGTTGCCCCGGTCCTTGATGAACGCCACGATCTCCATCACCCGCGGCTGGTCGGCGTAGACCTCGGCCACCTCGAGGAGGCGGTCGGCGAAGGCGCCGCGCTCGTCGACGAACAGCTGGCGAAAGGCGTTGCGCATGACCCGGAGATCACCCGGCCCGACGCCGCGGCGACGCAGGCCCACGAGGTTGAGCCCGGCGAGGGTCGCGCGGTCGCCCATCACGAGCCCGTAGGGGATGACGTCGCCCTCGACGCCGGTGAGCCCGCCCACCATCGCGGTCGGGCCGATGCGCACGAACTGGTGCACGGCGGAAAGGCCGCCCAGATAGGCGTGATCGCCGACCGTCACATGGCCGCCGAGGGTGGCGTTGTTGGCCATGATGACGTGGTTGCCGATGCGGCAGTCGTGGGCGACGTGAGTCGCGGCCATGAACAGGTTGTGGTCGCCGACCACGGTCTCGCCGCGTCCCTGCACGGTGCCCGGATGCATGGTCACGTGCTCGCGGATGCGGTTGCCGGCGCCGATCCGCAAGCTGGTCGGCTCGCCCGCGTATTTCAGGTCCTGGGGCGGATGGCCGAGGGCGGCGAAGGGAAAGACGACCGTGCCGTCGCCGACATGGGTCCGGCCCACGACCGAGACGTGGCTGACGAGTTCGACCTCCTCGCCGAGGACGACGTCGGCGCCAACGATGCAGTAGGGGCCGATCCGCACGCTCTCACCGAGGCGCGCTTCGGGATCGACGACGGCGGTCGGATGGATGTCGCGGGCCATGCGTCAGTCGTCCATGATCATCGCCGAATAGGTCGCCTCGGCGACCACACGCCCGTCGACCACGCCCTTGCCCTCGAACTTGAACACCGACATCCGCGAGCGCAGCAGCCGGACCTCGAGGCGCAGTTGGTCACCGGGCACCACCGGCGCGCGGAAGCGCGCATTGTCGATGGTCATGAAGTAGACGAGCTTGCCCTCGGCCGACGGACCGAGGGTGGCGCCGACCAGCACACCCGCGGTCTGCGCCATCGATTCGACGATCAGCACGCCCGGCATCACCGGCCTTCTCGGGAAATGCCCCTGGAAGAAGGGCTCGTTGATGGTGACGTTCTTGATCCCGACCGCACTCTCGCCGACGCGCACGTCGACCACCCGGTCGATCAGGAGAAAGGGGTAGCGATGCGGGATCTTCCGCATGATCCCCTCGAGATCGATCTCCAGGGGCTCCTTCACCGCCGGCGCAGCGCCGCTCATGGTCTCGTCCACTGCCCAATCCTCACTTCCGCCTCCCCAGGCGACCGATCGCCACCACTTGGCGCCGCCACTCGTTCGCGGGAATCGCTGGCGCACCGCCGTAGTCGCGGTTGCCCTCGAGATCCCTGGTCACCGCGCCGCGGGCCGCGAGCCGCGCGCCCGGCCCGATGGTCAAATGACCGGCGATGCCCGACTGCGCGCCCAACACCACATGGTGGCCCAACTCGGCACTGCCGGAAATACCGCTCTGGGCCACGATCACGCAATGCTCCCCGAGCACGACGTTGTGCGCGATCTGCACCAGATTGTCGATCTTGGTGCCGCTGCCGATCACCGTGTCGCCGAGCGCGCCACGATCGATGGTGGTATTGGCGCCGATCTCGACGTCGTCACCGATCAACACGCGGCCCAGTTGCGGCACCTTGCCGTGCTCGAAGCCCAGCGCGTAGCCGAACCCGTCCTGGCCGATCCGCACCCCGGGATGGAGGATGGTCCGCGCCCCCACCAGACAGCAGCCGAGCGTCGCCCCCGCCCCGACCACGCAGTCGGGGCCGAGGATACAGCGCCGGCCGACGACCGCATTGGCCTCGATCCGGCAGCGGTCGCCGATCTCGGCGCCCGCCTCGATCACCGCACCCGCGGCAAGGCTCACGTCCGCGCCGATCTTGGCGGTCGGATCGACGTGGGCCCCCGGATGGACGCCGGACCCGCCGGGTCGTGTGTCCGGATAGAACAGCGCGGCCGCCGCGGCATAGGCCCGATAGGGCTCGAGCGCGATCAGCAGGACCTTGCCGGCCGGCACGAGGTCGCGATCCCCGTCACGCACGATGACCGCGCCGGCGCGCGTCGCAGCCAGGGCCTCCTTGAGCCGCCGGTTGTCGAAAAAGGCCACTTGGCGGGGCGTCGCGAGGTCGAGCGAGGCCACGTCCTCGACCAGCATCTCGCCGTCGCCCTCCAGGCGAGCCCCGGCGCGTTGCGCGACCAGGGCGAGCGGAAACGGCCCGGCACGCTCGAAGAACCGCGGATCGGGCACGGCCTCAGTCCTCCATTGGCGGCAGGTCGACGGCCGGCAGCCGTTCGTTCAAGGCGGTCATCACCGCCGCGGTCAAGTCGAGTTCCGGTGTGAACACGAGCACGTCGGAGCGGGGCAGCACCACGGTGAAGGCATAGACGTCGCCCAGATCGTTCATCACCTGGACGATTTCGTCCCGCACGCGCTG
>JBMCMJ010000254.1:0-4179 GCA_048615135.1 Pseudomonadota bacterium | reverse complement strand
CTGATGCTCGCCGCCTGCTACAGCCTGATCACCGAGGGCTTCACCTTCGACGCGCCGCGCACGCTCGCCGGTCTCGTCGTCGGCGTGATCCTGATCGTGATCGCCAGCCGTTATCTCAACAACCACGACGGTGCCAGCATCGCCGAGGTGCGGGGGGCCGATGCCAAGCGCATCCTGTTGATCGTGGGCATCATGACGGCGCATTCGGCGGCCGAGGGGGTCGGCGTCGGCGTCGCCTATGGCGGCGGGCGCGAGCTCGGCGACTTCATCACCCTGGCCATCGCCCTGCACAACGTCCCCGAGGGCCTCGCGATCAGCCTCGTCATGGTGCCGCGCGGCGCCACGGTGCTGCGCGCCGCCGGCTGGAGCATCTTCTCCAGCCTGCCGCAGCCCCTCCTGGCCGTACCCGCCTTTCTGTTCGTCCTGGCCTTCGAACCCTGGCTGCCGGTCGGCCTCGGTCTCGCCGCCGGTGCGATGCTGTGGATGATCTTTTCGGAGCTGCTGCCGGAGGCCAGCGAAGAGGTCAGCACGGAAACGGTGGGGGTGGTCGTCACGCTCGCCTTCACGGCGATGCTCGCGGTCACGCTGTTCCTGCATTGAGCGGGCGAACGTAGCGATCCTCCCAACTGTCGCTGAGATCGGCGAGAAAACGGGTCTCGCCGGTCGGCAGGAATCCGTGCTTCTCGTAGAAGCGATGCGCGCGGGTGAAGCGCGTGTCGCTCCACAGTTCCAGCCGCGGTGCGGCCGTCTCGACGGCGCGTTCGACCGCGCGGGCCAGGAGGTCCACCGCGAGTCCGCGGCCGCGATGCGCCCGATCGACGTAGACCTTGGTGAGTTCGATGGCACCGTCGGCGTTGCGCCACGTGCCGAGCGAGCCGACGAGGTACCCGCCGGCTTGGGCCACCCAGAGGCGCCCGTCACGCCCTTCGAAAAAGGAGGCGATCGCATCCAGTTCGGGAAATTCGAGCGCCCGATCGAACAGGCAGCCCGGATATTCGGCGAAGCACGCGGCGATCAATTCGGCGAGCGCGTCGCCGTCGCCATCGGTGGCCGGGCGGATCGTCCAGTCGATGGTCGTTGCCGGCTGCTGGTCCAAGTTCGGCCTCAAAACGGAAGGCGCGCGCCATCCCAGGCGAACAGGCCGCCGCTGTCCTCGGGCCCGCGCGCGTCGATCACCTCCAAAAGCCGGCTCGCGGCGTACGCAGGCGTGAACAGCTTACCCTCCGCCACGCCGCTCTGGAATGGCGCAGACAGCCCGGTGTCGACCGTGCCCGGGTGCAGGCCGATGCAGACCGCCTCCGGCGCGCGCCGGCCCAACTCGATCGCCGCGGTGCGCAGCAACTGGTTGAGCGCCGCCTTGGACGCCCGATAGGCGTACCAGCCGCCGAGCTGGTTGTCCTCGATGCTGCCGACCCGTGCCGAAAGTGCCGCGAACGCGGCCTTGCGGTCGCGGCGCAACAAGGGCAACAGCCGCTTGGCGACCAGCGCCGGGCCGATCGCGTTGATCGCGAACGACCGCTCCATCGAAGCTCGCTCCAGCTGTCGCCAGGTCTTTTCCGGGGCCATTGCGCCCGGCTCGTGCAGCAGACCCGTGGCGACGATCACGAGATCCAGCGGCGGGCCCTCGCCCAGCACCTCGGCCATCCGCTCGAGGCTCGCATCGTCGTCCAGATCCAGCCGATGCAAGCGCACGTTGTCGTAGGCACCGGCGTACGCGGCGCCGTCCGGCGTCCGCGCGAAGGCGTCGACGCGACCGACGGCCGCATCGGCCGCGAGCGCCTCGACGAATGCCCGCCCGAGACCGCCGCCGGCCCCCACCACCACCGCCCGTACGGGCGACTTGAAGCTCGTCAGCACGCATCACCTCCTTGACCCGCCGGCCCGAAACCGGCACCTCACCCGTAATCGTCGCCCCTCGGACATGGACCGCACGGTCGCTGCTGCCAGAGGGATGGAGGACAAGATCGATGCGCTTGCGCTCCGCAATGCTGCGCCTGTGGATGTTGCTGGGACTGATCGTCGGGCTACTGGGCGTGACCGGCGATGCCGTGGCGCGCACCCAGGCCGAAGACCTGCTCGACCGCGTGAAGTCCCACGGCCAGTTCAACGTGTTCGCGCGCGCGCTGGAGGCCACGGACTACGGCCGCCAGATCAAGGCGGGCGGCACCTACACCATCTTCGCCTTCACCGATCACGCCTTCAGCCGGCTGCCGGCCGGCATTCAGGAAGTGCTCTTCACGCCCGCCGGGCGGCCATGGCTCGACAAGATCATGGCGCATCACGTCATCCCCGGCCGCGCCACCAGCGCCGACCTGTTCGGTGGCACCCGGACGATCGAGAGCATCGAGGGCTATCCGATCACCATCGAGGGCCATCTGAAGTTCATCCGCGTCAACGGCTCGACCATCCTGCAGGCGGACATTCCGGCCATCAACGGCGTGATCCACCTGCTCGACTACGTGATCATCCCGCCGGACCTCTGAACCTTTGGGCGCACTCGGCCGACGCCTCGCCCTCGGACTCGCGCTCTTGCTGGCGGCACTGCCGGCCAGCGCCGAGAGCGTCGACGTGGAGCTGGTCCTGTTGGCCGATGCGTCCGGCTCGATCGACACGGCCGAGTTGAGGTTCCAGCGGCAGGGCTACGCCGAGGCGATGCGCTCGCCGGAGGTGCTGGCGGCCATTGCCGGCGGCCTCGATGGACGGATTGCCGTCACCTATGTCGAATGGGCGGCCGAGAGTTCCCAGGACGTGGTCGTGCCGTGGCAGATCGTCGACGGACGGGCCAGCGCCGCCGCGTTCGGCGAGGCCCTGCTCGCCGCCCCGCGCCGCGCCTTCGGTCGCAATGCCATCGGCAGCGCCATCGCCGTCGGCCACGCCCTGATCGAAACGAACGCCTATCAGGGCTTTCGCCGGGTGATCGACGTGTCGGCGGACAGTTCGTACAGCTGGGGGGGCATCCCGCTGCCCGAGGCCCGCGCCGCGGCGCTGGAGGCCGGCATCGTCATCAACGGGCTCGCGGTCCTTTGCCTGGCCGAGGATTGCAGCGGGCGACCGATGCGCGGCGATCTGGAGGGCGCCTTCGCCGAACGGATCATCGGCGGGCCGGGCTCGTTCGTCGTCACCGCCCGGGACCGTGCGAGCTTCGTCGATGCCGTGCGGCAGAAGCTGGTCCTCGAAATCGCCGGCCTTCGGCCGGAACCGGGCGAACGGCACGCCGCACGCCACTGATCCCCGGCCTCCACGCCTTCTCCCGCAGCCGGTTGTTCAGGAACCGAACGCGCGGCGGGCCGCATGGCTGCCGCGGCGCGGCGGGGGCTCCCGCCGCGCTCGCAGGGCGCTACACCTGGAGCAATTCTGCCCAGCGGGACACCGCCCTTTGTCGACAACGAGCCCCCGAGCCGTGGCCTCGCCCGTGGTGCGCGCCGTCCTCTACATGGCGATCGCTGCGGCGAGCATGGTCGTCATGCATGTCATCGTCCGCCAGCTCGGCGCGATCATGCACCCGTTCGAGGTCGCGTTCTTCCGTAACGTGTTCGGCTTTCTGTTCCTCTTGCCGATCCTCTGGCAACAGGGCGTGGCGCAGCTCCGCCCGCAGCGACCGGGGCTGCTGGCTGTGCGCGGCTGCACCGATGCCGTGGCCATGCTCTGCTTCTTCACGGCCCTAGGCCTCACCCCACTTGCCACCGTGACGGCCCTTTCCTTCACCGCCCCGCTGTTCGCCGCCGCCCTCGCCATCCCGATCCTGAAGGAGGTGGTGGGCATCCGCCGTGCGCTTTCCCTCGTCGTCGGCTTTGCCGGGGCCCTGATCGTCATCCGCCCCGGCGGCGAGACGCTGATCACCGCGGGCGCTGCCCTCACCCTCACCTCCGCCTTCTTCTGGGGCCTCGCGCTCGTCCTCATCAAGCTGCTGTCGCGGACCGAAAGCTCGGTCGCGATCACCTTCTATGCCGCCCTCGTGCTGATGCCGATCACCCTGGTGGCCGCCCTGCCGGTCTGGACCTGGCCGCCGGCCGAGGCGTGGCTGTCGCTGATAGCACTCGGCCTGACCGGGACGATCTCCCAGCTCTGCCTCTCCCAGTCGCTGCGCCTCGCCGACACGACGGTGGTGCTGCCGGTCGACTTCACCCGGCTGGTCTGGTCGGCGATCCTCGGCTTTTTGCTGTTCGCCGAAGTCCCGGA
>JBMCMJ010000253.1:0-4213 GCA_048615135.1 Pseudomonadota bacterium | reverse complement strand
CACTTCCGGGTGCGACGTCCGTCGCATCGAGACAACTACGTGGCGTCCCCCTCGCTGGCTTTCAAGCCATCCATCTTCCAGCCCGCCGGCACCCCCCGGAGGTCAATCAGCCCGCCGGCTGGACGGGTTCCTTGTGGCCGTGGCGTTCGGCGTAGATCCGCAGCGGCGGGGCCTTGCCCTCGACCGCCTCCTTGTTGATCACCACCTCCTCGACGCCGTCCAGCCCCGGCAGGTCGAACATGGTGTCGAGCAGGATGCCCTCCATGATCGAGCGCAGCCCCCGCGCCCCGGTCTTGCGCTCGATCGCCTTCTTCGCCACCGCCTTCAAGGCGTCGTCGGTGAAGGCGAGCTTCACGTCCTCCATCTCGAACAGCTTCTCGTACTGCTTCACCAGCGCGTTCTTCGGTGCCGTCAGGATCGAGATCAGCGCCGGCTCGTCCAGGTCCTCGAGGGTCGCCAGCACCGGCAGCCGGCCGACGAACTCCGGGATCAGCCCGAACTTCAACAGATCGTCCGGCTCCACCTCGGCCAGCAGCTCGCCCGTCTTGCGCTCGTCCTGGCTCGCCACCTCGGCGCCGAAGCCCATCGACGACTTCCGCCCGCGCTGCGCGATGATCCGGTCCAGCCCGGCAAAGGCCCCGCCGCAGATGAAGAGGATGTTGGTCGTATCCACCTGCAGGAACTCCTGCTGCGGATGCTTGCGCCCCCCCTGCGGCGGCACCGACGCCACCGTCCCCTCGATGATCTTCAACAGCGCCTGCTGCACCCCCTCGCCCGACACGTCGCGGGTGATCGACGGGTTCTCCGACTTGCGGCTGATCTTGTCGACCTCGTCGATGTAGACGATCCCCCGCTGCGCCCGCTCGACGTTGTAGTCGGCCGCCTGCAGCAGCTTCAGGATGATGTTCTCGACGTCCTCGCCGACATAGCCCGCCTCGGTCAGCGTCGTCGCGTCCGCCATGGTGAACGGCACGTCGAGCGTGCGCGCCAGCGTCTGCGCCAACAGCGTCTTGCCGCAACCGGTCGGGCCGATCAGCAGGATGTTCGACTTGGCCAGCTCCACCTCGCCCGTCTTGCCCGCATGCGCCAGCCGCTTGTAGTGGTTGTGCACCGCCACCGACAGCACCCGCTTCGCTTGGTCCTGCCCGATCACGTAGTCATCCAGCGTCGTCTTGATCTCGGAAGGCGTCAGCACCGCTGCGGTCTGTGTCTTGAGGCCCTTCTTGTCCTCGTCCTTCAAAATGTCCGCGCAGAGCTCGACGCATTCGTCGCAGATGAACACGTTGGGCCCGGCGATCAGCTTTTTCACGTCGTTCTGGCTCTTGCCGCAGAAGGAGCAGAAGAGCTTGGTCTTCGACGTGCCGTCGGTGCTGTCCAGCATGGCCGCGCCTCTCGACGTGGAGTGAACCTACAATGTAACCATGAAGCGAGATGCCGCAAGAGCGCCCAACCAAGGAGGACGCTGCCGACGCCGCTGTGCAGCGCACGTCCCCGTGCTAAAGGAGCCGTTGGCCAAGTCCCGCCAGCGGCAGGAGGACCTCGTCATGGACAGCCCCATCGCCCCCTCGAACGACGAACTCGCCTGCCCCCGGCAGGCCCGGCTCGCCATGCGCGAAGGCCGCTGGACGCGGCCCACGGCCAACGTCGCGCCCGGCCGCGTGCAGGCCAACCTCGTCATCCTGCCCAAGGACTGGGCGTTCGACTTTCTTTTGTTCTGTCAGCGCAACCCGAAGCCCTGCCCGCTGCTGGTGGCGAGCGAGCCCGGGGCGGTCGACCTGCCGGGTTGGGGCGAGGACCTCGATCTGCGCACCGATCTGTCCGGCTATCGCGTGTTCCGCGACGGCGAACTGGTCGAGGAGACCGCCGACATCCGTTCGCATTGGCGCGACGACCTCGTCACCTTCGCGCTCGGCTGCTCCTTCTCCTTCGAGCAGTCGCTGCTCGATGCCGGCCTGGAGCTGCGCCACCACGTCACCGGTCGCAACGTGCCGATGTATCGGACCTCGATCGATTGCGCGCCCGCCGGGCGGTTCCACGGCAAAATGGTCGTCTCGATGCGTCCCTTCCGCCCGGCCGACGTGATCAAGGCGGTCCAGGTCACGACGCGCTTTCCGGCCGTCCACGGCGCGCCCGTCCACCTCGGTCATCCCGAGCAGATCGGCATCGCCGACGTCGCCAAGGCCGATTTCGGTGAAGACCCCGTGATGCACGAAGGCGAACTGCCGGTCTTCTGGGCTTGCGGGGTGACGCCGCAGGTGGTGCTGGAAGCGGCGCGGCCGCCCTTCTGCATCACCCACAAGCCGGGTCACATGCTGGTGACGGATCGCCACAACATCGATCTTGCCGCCTGAGATCCCCGACGCGGCACGTCTCGAGCGGCGCGCCTTCGCCTATCTGGCCCGCTATCCGGCCTCGCGCGCCCGGCTCGCGCGGGTGCTCTACCGTCGTGCGGCGGCCGAGGCGCGGGCGCACGGCCTGGACGATGCGGAACTCCGCCGCATGATCGGTGCCGTGGTGGACCGGCTCGCGGGCCTCGGCCTCGTCGACGATGCCAGCTTCGCCGCGGGCCGGGCGCGGGCCATGTTGCGTCGGGGCTGGCGGGTGGCGCAGGTCCGCCAGGGTCTGGCGCAGGATGGCGTGGATGCCGGGACGATCGACCGGGCACTCGCGGACACGCTGCCGGACGACGTCGATCCGGAGCGCGCGGCGGCGGTGCGCTACGCCCGGCGCCGCGGCCTCGGCCCGTTCCGCGATCCGGCCGAGCGGGCTCGCCACCGCGAGCGCGATCTGCGGGTACTGGCGCGCCGCGGCGTTCCGCTCGGCCTCGCGCGCGAGGTGATCGACGCGGATGACGCCGCCGACCTGGACGACGCGTTCGCCTGACCCGGCACGTCAACGCTTTGCTAACTTCTGGCCGGCAATGTCGGCCCACGACCCGCGCCAGCCGCCGGATGCCTGCCTGATGCCCGCCACCCCCGAAGCCGTCGCCGAGGCTCTTCGTGATCCGGGACGCCGCCGCGCCCTGCGTCGGACGGGCCTGCTCGACGCGCCGGCCGAGGTGGAATTCGACCGGCTCACGCGGATGATCCGCGATCTCCTGCACTGCGCGACGGCGGTGATCACCCTGGTCGACCACGACCGGCAGTTCTTTCTCAGCTCGCTCGGCACGCCCGAGCCCTGGTGTTCGCGACGCGAGACACCGGTCGGCGATTCGATGTGCCAGTACGTGGTGGCGTCGGGCGAGCCGTTCGCCGTCCGGGATGCCCGCGACGTCCCCGAACTCCGCGACAAGGGCGCGGTCCACTACCTCGACACCATCGCCTATCTGGGCGTACCGCTCCGTGCGCCCTCGGGGGAGGTCATCGGCGCGGTTTGCGCCGTCGAACCGGCGCCGCGAGCCTGGAGCGAGGTCGACGTGGCTCGGCTGATCGATCTCGCCGAGATCGCGCGGACGGAACTGTTGCTGCGGCACGAGGCCGGGCACGACCCGCTGACCGGCCTCGCCAACCGACGGCAGTTCGATCTGGCGCTGCCGCGCCGGCTCGCGGCGGCGAGGGCGGCGGCGGAGCCGTGCGGGCTGATCGCGCTCGATCTCGATGGCTTCAAGCCGATCAACGACCGCCACGGTCACGCCGCCGGGGACGCCGTTTTGCGCGCGGTGGGGGAGCGGTTGCTGGACGCGATCGAGCCGGCCGATCTCCCCGCCCGGATCGGCGGCGACGAGTTCGCAATCGTGCTGGGTCGCACGCGCCGGCTCGATGAAGTCGCAGCGTTGGAGGCGCAACTCCGGCGAACCATCGAGCGCCCGGTGCCGTTCGAGAGCCTGGAATTGGTCGTCAGGACGAGCGTCGGCCATGCGGTTCTGTCGGGAACGGCCAAGCCCGAAGCACTCCTCGCCGCTGCCGACGCGGCGCTCTATCGCGACAAGGCCAGCCGGCGACGAGCCACATCCTGACCACGTGCCCGTCGGCCTGCGGGACATCGTCGATGGCCACGACGACGCCTTCGTTGCGGTCGGTGACGGCTAGCGGGTCACCGCCCTGGGGAACGCTGCAGAGCTTTGTCCGCGGCCGTCGCGATCCGCAACTGCCGGCAGTCGATCGACGGGGCGCATGTCCACGATCGGACGACCCGTACGCTTCGACGATTCGTCGAGCGGATGAGCAGCCTGCTCGCCCAGCGGCTTTGACAGCCCCCCGTGGCTGTGGCACGC
>JBMCMJ010000252.1:0-4221 GCA_048615135.1 Pseudomonadota bacterium | reverse complement strand
CGCATCGCCGGGCTCACCATCGGCAGCCATCTGGCAGCGGCGGTAATGACCCTGGGAGCTCTGCCGATCATCCAACCGTTCGTGGAACGGCAGCGCGACGAGGCGCTGCGCCACGAGTTGATCCGGGCGGCTCTGCGCGGCTTCGCCATGTCCATCCTCTGGTCGCCCTTCACGGTCGCGATGGTCTTCGTTTTGACCCAGAAACCCGACCTCACGCTCGCTCAGGTGATCGCGCTGGGCCTGCCGACGGCGGCGGCAGCCTTGGTGGCGGCCGTCTTCGTCGATCGCCGCTGGGCGGGGGTCCGCGCGGCCCTGCCGGCCCTGTTGGCGTTCCGGAGCCTCGCCCTGCCGATCGGGCTGATGGTCGGCCTCGTCGTGGCGCTCGCGAGCGTCGCCCCGTTCAGCACCCTGGAGGTGGTCGCCCTCGTCCTGCCGCCGCTCTGCTTCGTGCGGCTCTGGTTCGTGGACCCGAGGGCGCCCGCCCGCGCCTTCGGCCAAACCTTCCGCGATCTGCCGCGGATGGGCGACGAGCTGTTGCTGTTCACCTCGGCGCTGCTGATCGGCGCGCTGATCACGACCGCGGGCCTGCCGACGCTTCTGCTCGAGGCGGTGCGTCTGGAGCTTTGGCCAACGCTGCTGGTGCCCGCCTTCGCGCTCGCCCTCGGCCCGGTGCTGGCGCTCGTCGGTCTGCACCCGATCGTCGCGGGAACGGTGCTGTTCGCCCTGATGGCTCCGCTCGGCGACCGCTTGCCGGACCTGATGCAGGCGCAGATCGTGCTGTTCGGCTGGATGAGCGGGGCGATGGTCTCCTATGCCTCGCTCTCGGTCGTCGCCGCCTCCAGCATGTTCCGCATGCCGTTACCCCGCTTGGTAATCAGCGTGAACCTGATCTTCCTGTTCGTCCTGGCGTTGGCCGTCGCCGTCTTCCACGCGCTTTGGCTTGCCGCCGCGGGGCGATGAGCGCACCGCCAGCGCCTTGGCGGTTTGCTGCAGCGCCGTGAGCAGTTCGCGCAGTTGCGGGGCGCGGGGATGGTCCGGGCGCTGCAGCACACCGAGTTCGCGGGTCAAGGGCGGCGAACCGAAGGGGACGCTGCGGATGCCGGGCGACACGGTCGAGCGCAGCTGGCTGGCCGGCAGGATCGAGGTGCCGAGCCCGGCCTCGACGAGCGCCAGCACGCCGCTCAGGCTGTCGATCTCCATGGCCGGATCGACCTTGATCCGGCGGGCCGCGAGTTCGGCCTCGATCAAGCCGGCGATCCAGGCATGCCGGCGAAAGCGGATGTAGGGCAGGGCTCCGAGCAATTCCGCGTCGCTGCGCACCTCCTCGTCCCGCGGTGCCACGACATGGAACGGCTCGACCAGGACCGGGACGAAGATCAAGCCGAGCGGGGCCGCCGACGGCCGCATCATCAGCGCGGCATCGAGAGTGCCACGGGTCACCCGCTCCTCGAGTTCCTCGGAGAAGGCGGTCGTCAGGCGGACCCGCAGTCCCGGCCGGCGCCGCCTGAGATCGGCGAGTGCACCGGCGAGCAGTCCCGCGATCGCGGTGGGCACGGCGCCGAGTTCCAGCAGGCCCCCGATCTCCGCCGGCTCCTGCTGGCCGAGTTGCTCCCAGGCCTCCAGAACCCGGCGCGCACCCGAGAGCGTGCGGCGTCCCTTCTCGGTGAGTATCGGAGGACGCACGGAGCGATCGAAGAGCAGGTCGCCGAGTTCCTCTTCGAGCGTCTTGATGTGCAGGCTGATCGCCGCCGGGGACAGGCCCAACGCACGGCTGGCCGCGAGGAAGCTGCCGTGCTCGGCGATGGTGACCAGCGTTTTGAGAGCCTTGATGTCCATACCTTCATGTGACGGACGACCTCGCGTTCCGCAAGCAACTTCCGGCCGCAGGCCCGGACCTATTCAGGTGTGGCGCAGTTTTCGAAACGTCAGGTTGAGGCGCGGCCCGACCGGTTTGGCCGTCTTGGGGAGGGAATGGGCCCAGGCGCGCTGCACGCCGGGGCCCATGACGAGGCACGAGCCATGCGGGAGGTCGAGGCCGACGCCGAGCCCCCGCTCGTATCGATGCCGCAATCGAAAGCGTCGGACCGCCCCCAAGGAGAGGCTCGCGATGATTGGATCGTCACCCAATTCGGGCTCGTCGTCGCTATGCCAGGCGATGCTGTCACGACCGGTTCGGTAGAGATTGGCGAGCACGCTATCGAAGCGCGTGCCGGCGAGGGTCCCCACCCGCTCCGCCAACGCCGCCAGTTGGGGCAGCCAGGGTCGAGGCGGATGGGCGATGCCGGAATAGGCATAGGCGGCATCGCCGTACCATGCGGTGAGCCGAGGCACCGGAATTTCCCGCCCCATCAGACGCACGTGCTCCTGCCGCCACTCGATCTGATCGACGAGAACCTCGAACAACCGGTCGGCGGTCGGCGTGTCGAGGGCATCGGGGATCAGCCAGGCGCGGCCGTCCTTCGGCAACAGGTTCGGGTAGGCGGCCGGCTCAGATACGCCCGTCATAGGCATCCGCCTCGATCGGGCAGGCGATGACGGTGAAGACCGGGGCCTCGAGCGCTGCCTCCAGCGCACGGGCGAGTGCCGCGCGGTCCGCCACCGTCACCCCGCGCCCGCCCAGGGCCACGGCGGCGGCGGCGAAATCGGGAGAGCCGAGCGCCACGCCGCAGGCCGGCAGCTGACTTTCCCGCTGCTTCTTTTCGATCAGGGCGAGCGAGCGGTCGACGAAGACGACGACGACGATCGGCAGCTCCAACGCGGCCGCGGTCGCGAGTTCCCCGAGTCCCATCAGCAGCCCGCCGTCGCCGAGAAAGGCGACGGCCGGGCGCTCGGGGTCCGCCAGCTTGGCGCCGAGCGCCAGGGGCACGGCCCCGCCCATCGTGCACAACCCGTTCGACTGCAGGAGCGTGCGCGGCTCGAAGCTCTGCCAGACCTGGCTGAAGAGGATGCGGTGCGCGCCCGCATCGGTCGTCGCCACGGTCGAGCGGGGCAGAACGCGCCGCGCGGTGTCGACGATCGCGGCCGGGCCCCAGGGCTCGTCGACCCGATAGGCCGCCCGCAGCCGTTCACCGACCGCGGCCACCTCGGCGGATGTCCAGGTCGAGCGGCCGTCCTCGACCGCCAGTGCCTCCAGCGACGCGCCGACATGGCCGACGACGTTGACCGTCGCCTGGTGGAAGTCGTGGTCGTTGGGGACGGCGGCGATCTCGATCACACGCTGGCGGGCCGGATCGACCGCGTGCTGCCAGCCGATCCGCATCTCCACCGCATCGTAGCCCGCGAGCACCACGGCGTCGGCCGCGGCCACGAGCGGCAACAACTCGCGGTCGGCCACGGGCGAGAGCGCTGCGGGTGCCAGCGCCCAGGGGTCGTCCTCGGCAACCAGGCCCTTCGCCTTGTAGGTCTGGATGACCGGGGCGCGCAGGCCGTGCGCCAGGGCCCGAACCGCGCTGCCCGCCGCGTCCTGGACGGCGTCGAAGCCGGCGACGATCAGGGGGCGGCGGGCTTCCCGTAGCCAGCGTCGGGCCTCGTCCAACGCGGGTCCGGGCGCGGGGGCACTGGGGAGCGTCGGCCCGCGATGCCGCGCCGGTGCGCCCGTTGCCGGCATCGCCGCCACGCGGATCGGCACGTCGATGTGGACCGGGCCGGGCCGGGGATCGGTGGCGAGCCGCAGCGCCTTTTCGGCCACCAGATCGGCCGCGTCGGCGGTGAGCGTGAAGCTGCCCTTGACCACGGCTTCGACGATCCGCGCGTGGTCGAGCACCTGGTGGGTGTAGGCGAGGCGCTCGCTCGCGTCGTTGACGCCCGCGAGCACGAGCAGCGGCACGCGGTCGAGCTTGGCGTTGGCGATGACGTTGACGGCGTTGGTTAGCCCGGGGCCGACCGTCGCGACGAGCACGCCCGGGGCACCCGTGCGGTGCCAGACCGCTTCGGCCATGAAACCCGCAGCCCCCTCGTCGGCCGTGAGCACGTAACGGATGCCGACGCGCTCCAGGGCGTCCATCAGGGTCAGCACCTCGCCGCCGGGGATGCCGAAGGCATGGCGGATGCCTTCGTCGTAGAGGCGGCGGGCAAGGCGGTCGGCGGCGCGGTCGGTGGTCATCCGGGTACTCCAGGGTGGCGCCTTCGACCTCGTGCGGCAACGCATTCGATGGATGAGGTCGTTGGGCAGAACAAGCAGAACAAGACAGGGGGCTTTTGGCCCCCTGGCCCCCGGCTGAC
>JBMCMJ010000251.1:0-4221 GCA_048615135.1 Pseudomonadota bacterium | reverse complement strand
CCGAACAGCATCATCGTGTTGTCCTGGTAGAACAGCGTGTTCTCGATGCCGGCATAGCCCGCCGCCATCGAGCGCTTGACGAAGAACACCGCCTTCGCCTCGTTCACGTCGAGCACCGGCATGCCGAAGATCGGGCTCTGCGGGTCGTTCTTCGCGGACGGGTTGGTGATGTCGTTGGCGCCGATGACGTAGGCGACGTCCGCCTGCTGGAACTCGCCGTTGATGTCCTCCATCTCGAACACGACGTCGTAGGGGATCTGCGCCTCGGCCAGCAGCACGTTCATGTGCCCCGGCATCCGGCCCGCCACCGGGTGGATGGCGAAGCGGACGTTGACGCCCTTCGAGACGAGGTGGTCGTAGAGGTCGCGCACCGCGTGCTGCGCCTGCGCCACCGCCATGCCGTAGCCCGGCACGATGATGACGTTCTGCGCGTTGGCCATGATGAAGGCGGCATCGTCGGCCGAGCCCGGCTTGACCGTCCGATCCATGTCGTCGTCGGTCGCCGCCGCCGCACTCTCGCCCCAGCCGCCGAGGATGACCGACAAGAAGTGCCGGTTCATCGCCTTGCACATGATGTAGCTGAGGATGGCACCCGACGAGCCGACCAGCGCGCCGACGATGATCAGCGCCTGGTTGTTCAGCGTGAAGCCGATCCCGGCCGCGGCCCAGCCCGAATACGAGTTGAGCATCGAGACGACGACCGGCATGTCCGCACCGCCGATCGGGATGATCAACAGCACGCCGAGCGCGAAGGCGACGAAGGTCATCACCCAGAATACGGCCGGGCTCTGCGTGGTCATGAACACGTAGAGCAGCACCAACAGCGCCACGCCGAGCGCGATGTTGATGACGTGCCGCGCCGGCAGCAGGATCGGCTTGGAGCTCATCGCCGGGCGGATGATCCCCATGAGCGGGCCGAGCGCCTTCTCCACACCGTCGGGCAGCTTCGCCTGCAGCTTGCCGAAGGCGATGACCGAGCCGGTGAAGGTGACCGCACCGACGATCGTGCCGATCCCCATCTCGAACAGCGACAAGGCTTTGATGCCGCTGTCCTTCAGGATGCCGAACTCGCCCGGGTTCATGAGTGCTGCCGCCGCGACGAACACCGCGGCCAGACCCACCAGCGAGTGGAAGGCCGCGACCAGCTGCGGCATGGCCGTCATCTGGATGCGTCGGGCAATGACGAAGCCGACCGAGCCGCCGGCGGCCAGACCGACCAGCACCAGGATGTAGGCGGTCGGCGACGGGTCGCGCAGGCTGACCAGCGTGATCAGGATGGCGAGCGTCATGCCCACCATGCCGTACACGTTGCCCTGCCGGGCGGTGGAGGGATGGGACAGGCCGCGCAGCGCCAGGATGAAGCAGACGGCTGCCGCGAGATAACCGATGGCGGCGAGATTCACACCCACGGGCTCAGCTCCGCTTCTTGTACATGGCCAGCATGCGCTGGGTGACGGCAAAGGCGCCGAAGATGTTCACCGCTGCCAGCACGGTGGCGACGAAGCCGAACACGCTGCCGACACCGAGTGCGATCAGCGCGCCGACGACGATGACGCTGGAGATGGCGTTGGTGACGCTCATCAGCGGCGTGTGCAGCGCCGGGGTCACCGACCAGACCACGTAGTAGCCGACGAAGATGGCGAGCACGAAGATGATCAGATTGAAGACGCCGGGATCGATCGCTTCCATGGACCTGCCTCAGCTCTGGAAGTTGGCGTGGACGACGGCGCCACCCTCGGTCAGCAAGGCGCCGACCACGAGGTCGTCCTCCTTGTTGACGTGGAGCTTCTGCTGGTCGTCGATGATCAGTTTGGCGAAGTTGAACAGGTTCTTCGCGTAGAGGGTGCTGGTGGCGGGTGCCAGGTGCGCCGGCAGATTGGGAATGCCGAGGATGCGCACGCCGTTCTCCGTTTCGACCGTCTCGCCGACCTTCGAGCCCTCGACGTTGCCGCCGCTCTCGACCGCCATGTCGAGAATGACCGAGCCCGGCTTCATGCTCTCGACCATGTCGGCCGAGACGATCCGCGGCGCCGGGCGGCCGGGAATCAACGCCGTGGTCACGACGATGTCCTGGCTCTTGATGTGCTCGGCGACCATCTTCGCCTGCTCGGCCTGCTCCTCCTTGGTGAGCGGCCGCGCATAGCCGCCCTTGGTGGCGCCGTCCTCGGGGATGAACCCGACGAACTTGGCGCCGAGCGAGGCGATCTCCTCGCGCGCCGCCGGCCGCACGTCGGTCGCCGACACGACCGCCCCCATGCGCCGCGCCGTCGCGATCGCCTGCAGGCCCGCGACACCCGCCCCGATGATGAACACCTTGGCCGGCGTCACGGTGCCCGCCGCCGTCATCATCATCGGCATGACCCGGCTGTAGGCCGCCATCGCCTCGACCACCGCCTTGTAGCCGGCGAGGTTGGCCTGGCTGGAGAGCACGTCCTTGTCCTGGGCGCGGGTCGTCCGCGGCAGCAGTTCCAGGGCGAAACTGGTGACCTTCCTCGCCGCCAGCTTCTTCACGAGATCCTGGTTGCGATACGGGTCGAGCATGCCGAGCAGGCAGGCACCCTCCTTCAGAAGGTCCACCTCGTCGTCGGTCGGCGGCGCCACCTTGAGCACGAGATCGGCGCCGAACGCCGTGGCCTTGTCGACCAGCTTGGCACCGGCTTCCGCGAATGCGGCATCGATCAACGCGGCGGCGATGCCGGCGCCGGACTCGACCACGACCTCGTGGCCCTGTCCCACCAGCTTCTTGACGGTCTCCGGCGTCGCCGCGACCCGCTTCTCGTGCTCCCGAACTTCCTTCGGGATGCCCACCTGCATGGCGCTCTCCAACCCATCATGAAACTTTGGTGCAAGATCGAGGCACCGAGGCGCTTTCCTAGCAGACGCGCCGCGTCGATCAAGCCGACATGCCCCGGCCTGCCGCGGAACCCGCCTTGACGGAATGACGGCGCCGTAGAATGTTCTGTTTTCGTTCTGCATCGGGAGGAGCTTGGCCATGCCCACCGGCATCGAGAAGGGCCGTGGCGCCGTCGCCAACCCCACGCCGCGCTTCGAGCGTTACGCCCGTGAACTCGAACCGGGCGGCGACCCGGAGCCCCAAACGCGCACGCCGACCACGGTCGCAGCCGACCGCTCGCGCTCGATCCTCAGCACCAACACCAGCCCCGACGTCGGCTTCGACCGCTCGATCAACCCCTATCGCGGCTGCGAGCACGGCTGCATCTACTGCTACGCCCGGCCCGGCCACGCCTATCTGGGCCTTTCGCCCGGCCGCGACTTCGAGACCACCCTGTTCGCCAAGCACGACGCGCCGGCATTGCTCGAAGCCGCCCTCGCCCGCCCCGGCTACCGGCCGGCGCCGCTCCAGCTCAGCGGCGTCACCGACGCCTGGCAGCCGATCGAACGCCGGCTCGAGATCACCCGCCGGCTGCTCGAGGTCTTGCTCGCTTGGCGCCATCCGGTGCGGATCGTCACCAAGTCCGCCTCGATCCTGCGCGACGTCGACCTCCTGCAGGACCTCGCCGCCCACGGCCTCGTCACGGTCGACGTGTCGATCACCACGCTCGAGGCGGACCTCGCCCGCCGGCTCGAGCCGCGCGCCTCGACCCCGGCGCGGCGGCTCGGTGCCCTCAAGGCATTGGCCGATGCCGGCGTGCCCGTAGGCGTCAGCGTCGCCCCCATCATCCCCGGCCTGACCGATCACGAGATCGAGCGCCTCCTTGCCGCCGCGGCCGACGCCGGGGCGACGAGCGCCGGCTACGTGCTCTTGCGCCTGCCCCACGAGTTGCGCGAACTGTTCGATGGCTGGCTCGAGGTGCATGCGCCGCTCAGGCGCGAAAAGGTGCTCTCGCTCGTCCGCCAAACGCGCGGCGGAGCACTCAACGACGCCCGCTTCTCCAGCCGCATGACCGGCACCGGCCCCTTGGCCGAACTCATCCGCCAGCGCTTCCAGAAGGCCCACCGCCGCTACGGGCTCGACAAACGCAGCCTCGACGGCCTGCGCACCGACCTCTTCCGCCCGCCCGGCACGAGCGCCCAGGGCGAGTTGTTCGGCGACGGCGCGGCCGAGTAGGGCGAACGAAAGGAACAGCGACAAGGACGACAAGGGAAGCGGGGGGACTTGATGGTCCCCCCGCACCCCCCTGGAATTTTTGGCGGCAAGCGGTGCGAACGGCGGTCCGCCTACTCGTAGTCCATGAGGATCTGGCCGACCGTCACGCCGTC
>JBMCMJ010000250.1:0-4238 GCA_048615135.1 Pseudomonadota bacterium | reverse complement strand
CCGGTGGAAATCCACGTCTGTCCCTGAGGAGAAGGCGATCATGGCCGGCCCTATCGACGAGGAACGGGATATCGCGGCCATTTTGACGGCAGCGCCGATCGTGCCGGTCCTGGTACTCGACGACGTGGAGACCGGCATCGCCGTGGCGCGGGCGCTGGCCGCCGGCGGCATGACCACGATCGAGGTGACGCTGCGCACGCGCGCCGCCCTCGACGTGGTCAAAGCGATCCGCGAGGCGGAGCCGGATGTGGTCGTGGGCGTCGGCAGCGTCCGCACCCCGGCACAGTTGAGCGCCGCGGCGCTCGCGGGTGCCGCCTTCGCGGTCAGTCCGGGTGCCAGCCCCAAGCTGTTGGATGCCGCGCGCGGCGACCCGCTGCCCTTCCTGCCGGGTGCCGCCACGGCGAGCGAGGCGATGGCACTCGCCGAGCGCGGCTATCGCATCCAGAAGTTCTTTCCGGCCGTGCCCGCGGGCGGTCTCGACTACCTTGCCGCCCTGGCCGGACCGTTGCCGGAACTCGGCTTCTGTCCTACCGGCGGAATCGATCAGGAGAACGCCGCTCGCTTCCTCGCCCTTGCCAACGTGATTGCCGTGGGCGGCTCGTGGATGGCGCCGGCAGGCATGATCGAAGCGGGCGACTGGGCGGGTCTCACCGAGCGGGCACTCGCGGCGACGAGTCTCGTGCTTTCGCGCAGCTGAAAGTGGGGGAGGGCGGCTCAGGCCGCCACGGGCTTGGGAGCGCGGGCCTTGATCCACAGCCGGCGTAGCAGCGACAGACGATCGATGAACAAGCGGCCTTCGAGGTGGTCGATCTCGTGCTGCAGGCAGACAGCGTGCATATCCTCGAGGTCGCGCTCGAAGACCATCCCGTGGGGATCCTGGGCACGGACGCGCACCTTGATGGAGCGGACGACGTTGCCGACGACCCCCGGGATCGAGAGGCAACTCTCTTCGACCAGCGCCGACACGGACCGGGAGAGGATGACCGGATTGACGTAGACCTCCGGTGCCGAGGCGGTGCCCGACAGGTCCATCACGAGCACCTGCCGGAGGTCGCCCACCTGGGTCGCGGCGAGGCCGATGCCGCCATGCGCGTGGAGGGTCGCAACGAGGTCGTCGACGAAGCCTCGAAGGGCGTCGTCGAAGTCGACGACCGGGACGGCCTTCAGGCGCAACCGGGGATCGGGATAGCGGAGAATGGCGAGCGCGGGCATGGGCGTTCCCTCAGCGCGGCCGCGGGGCGGCCGGGGACATCGCCGGCGCGGGCCGGCGGCGCAACAGTGGTAGGATGGCGACCAGCGTCACGACCAGCAGCGTCAGCTCGAGCGCGTAGACCGTCACGTAGGACAACGCGTTCGGGGCGACGCCCAGGATGCCACTGCCTCCCGACACCAGCAGGTCGACCAGATCGCGAACGACCCCACTCGTGATCATGGCGACGCCGGCTGCCGTCGCCTGGACCGAACCCCAGGCGCCGAGCGCGAGGCCCGTCTGTTGCTTCGGCGCGGCGCGCAGGCTCGCCGTCAGCGTGGCATGGGCGAACAGCGCCCCCGAAAAGCCGATCAGCAGATTGCCGGCGAGGAACGGCAGGACGAGATCGATCCGCGCCGCGCTGATGACCAGGAGAAAGGCCGGCATGCCCAGGATCGCTCCGGCGGCGGCCATTCGGTAGGGATCACCGCCCCGGCCCAGCGCATGCGAGGCATACGCGAAGCCGAGCAGACCGCCGAGCGCGAACAAGGCCGAGAGCTTCGTCGTCGCCGCGACGGAAAACGCCAGCACCTCGCCGCCGAACGGTTCGAGCAGGATGTCGGCCATGCAGAAGGCGAGGGTGCCGAGGGCGATCACGACCAGTCGCAACACGGTGTCCGGTCCCTGGCAGAAGGCCCGGAAGGCTTCGCCGAAGCTCGGGTCCGGCGCGCGCGGAGCCGCACCGCGGGGTGGCCGTCGGGCTTCCTGCTTCCACATCGCGACCGCGTTCAGCACCAGCGTCGCGACGGCCGCACCCTGGATCACCTGGACGAGGCGCCCCGGCGAAAAGTCGCGCAGTGCGACACCGAAGACGAGCGCGCTCACCATCATGCCGAGCAGCAGCATGACGTACATCAAGCCGACGACCTTCGGATGCGATTCCGGTGCCGTCAGGTCGGTGGCGAGGGCAAGGCCGGCGGTCTGCACCGTGTGCAGGCCGGCTCCGACCAGCAGAAAGGCGATCGCCGCGCCGACATAGCCGATCCAGGCCGGCATCTCCGCCGCATGGCCCTGGCCGGCGAGCACCAACAGGGCGAACGGCATCACCGCGAACCCGCCGAACTGATAGAGCGTGCCCTTGTAGACGAAGGGAACGCGGCGCCAGCCGAGTTCGCAGCGGTGGGTATCGGAGCGGTAGCCGATCAGGGCGCGGAACGGCGCGAGGACGACCGGCAGCGCCACCATGATCGCGACCAGGGAGGCCGGGGTGCCGAGTTCGACGATCATGACGCGGTTGAGGGTGCCGAGGAGCAGGACCAGCGCCATGCCGACCGACACCTGAAACAACGACAGCCGCACGAGGCGGCCGAGTGGCAAATCCGCGGTGGCGACGTCGGCGAACGGCATGAACCGAGGCCCCAACGACGCCCATGTCGTCATCAATCTGTGCCCGAACCGGTCCACGTCGGCCCTACCCTCCGATCGGGTCTCCCGAGGGTCGGGATTGAGCGGTCCCGACCCCCTGCACGTAGGTTCGATTTACCGGATGGAGGCCGGCTCAGCCGCCCCAGTACGCCGCGAACCAGTCAACGTTGTTGAGAATAGCGAAGTGGACGACGAACGCGATCACTGCCACCGCGCCGAGGAACAGCGGCAACCCCACCGTGGGGTTCACCACACACCAAATCCTACCTTGGTTCATGGTTTCCTCCTTATCCGAGCCACGGCGTGTAGACGGCCGCGAGGATGTGCGCGAGCAGCGCAATGGCGAAGAACACACGCGCACCGTCGATGACGTGCTTGTGGAGTTCTTCGGACTCCTTGATGGTCAGACCGGTCGGCCACACGCGATCCGGATCGTCCAAGTCAGTTGGCATGTGGTTTCCTCCTAGGACACTGAGAGGTTGCAACCCACCTCGGCTGCGTGCGAGCCCCGCACGCCGGAGTCGTCTCGCCAAACACCAGGGTCCGAGAGTGTGACCTCCATCCCCCTATGCCTGACCGGCCCGCGGCGTCGCCACGCGCCGGGAGCCCCGGGCGACTTCATTCTCATTGGAAGCCGCTCACGCTCCATGACGAAACGTACGAGTCCCCGGCCAGAGTGTCAAGGAAAGTTGTCTATCTCAAATGTCTAGGTTGCTTGACGCTGCGACGAAAGCGCACGCGGCCAAAAAACGCAAACGCCGCCCTCGGAGCGAGGGCGGCGTCGAAGGCGCAGAGCGATCTCCGAACGAGGCGGAACGTGGTCACGAACCGCCGCTGCGGACCGGTTTCGTCAGTGCGGCTTGGCCAGCACGGGCAGGCTCAGCAGCGAGGAGAACGGCGTCGGATTGCGCCACAGGATCGGCAGGCCGAGGCTCAGCTTCCGGGTGCCCCGCTGGCGGATCAGGGTCGGCATCAGCGTGATCGCCGAGAACGGGGCGGCGACCCGCAACAACAGCGGCATGGCGAGATATTTCGAGAACGCGAAGTTCGGGCTCGTCAGCGGTGGAATCATCGAGGAGAGCCAGCTCAGTCCGCTGGACAGTTCCGTGTAGCTCTTGCTCGGCGAAAGCGTCGGGAAGCCGATCAAGTCGGAGAACGGCGCCGGCTTGCTCTTCATCAGCGGCGGCCAGTAGAGGGTCGCGGAGAACGGCGCGCCCGGGCCCCACGGGTCGGGTTCGCCGACGATCCGGAGATCGGTATCGACCGGCCCGAAGCCGTCCATGATCCGGGTGGCCGTCTCGGCCATGCCGAAGTTCGGCGTGGTGACGAGCAGCGTCCGGCCGGCCTGCACCCGTTCGGCGTAGATGGCGGCGCGGTCCCCCATCTGTTCCGCGGCCCGCATCGCCGCGGCGAGCGCAGCCCCCGCGTCGCCTTCCCCCGGGGGCGCCACCACGACGGTCCGCGCTTCGGAGAAGCCGTTTTCCATGAGCTTGGCGTACGCGTCGCGCGCCTGCTGCTCGGTTTCGTAGAGTCGTACGATGGGTTCCGTCATGATGTCTCTCCAGGACAGCGGGAGGGGGGAAGCCGCCGTGGCGAACGGACGCGGTGCGCCCTGTAGTCGCAC
>JBMCMJ010000249.1:0-4248 GCA_048615135.1 Pseudomonadota bacterium | reverse complement strand
AAGCCGCCGCCTGCATATCCCTTCCCAAATACCAACGATGTCCAAAAAGCTGGCCCGATTTGGCTCGAAAGCCACCGGTCCGCGCCGAAGCGGAGTGTTTTGTAGCCAAGGCCCGCCCGGTGTGCAAGCGAAATCGACAAGCGGAAGGGAAAAAACGAGAAGCGCTCCCGGAGCGCTGAACCGGAGTGCAAACCAGCCATCGCATCTAGTTGGAATCGTTGACAGATAATGTCGGCGGGGTCAATCAAGGGGTTGTCGGAAGCCACAGTCGCCGGACCCGCGCGTGTTTCATCGCCCCGACCCGCCCCGCTCTCCTTCCGTGCTGCCCGTCCTTCTGGTCGGTGCCTGCGTCGTGGCGCTGATGTCCGTCGGCCCGCTGGGCGAACGCTCGGTCGACGAGTCGGTAGCCGTCGCCGCCGTCAGACCCGAACCCTCGCGCATCACGCTTCCTCGAGTGGCGGACTCCGCGGCGCGGCTGCTCGCCTCCCGTCCCTTCACCGCTCCTCCGGAGGATCCTGCCTGGTGGCCGGAGCCGTCGCTCGTGAACGTGGCGGTACTTCCCGAGCACGAGTTCCACGACGTCGTGGTGGGCAACGGCGATACGTTTCTTGCTCTGTTGACTCGGTTGGGCGTCGCCGAGGTCGAGGCGCACGCCGCGGTCGCGGCACTTGACGAGGTGTTCGATCCCCGTCGGCTGCGGGTCGGCCAGTCGCTCACGGTCGAAATCGATCGGACTACCGGAAACCTCCGTGCTTTTGTCTTCGCGCCGAGTCCGCTGGAGACGGTGCGCGTCTCCGGTAACCGGGAGGACGGCTATCTCGCCACGGTCGAGGTGCGGGATATGGTCGCGGAGCGGGCTCTGACGCAGGCACGCGTCGAGCGCAGCGTGGATCAGGCGGCCCGCGAGGCGGGGGCGCCGGCGGAGCCCGTCAACCAGCTGTTCGACGTGTTCAAGGGACACGTCGATTTTCGACGTGAGACGCGCGCCGGCGATACCGTGGTGTTGTGGTACGACCAGTTCCGGCTGCCCGACGGCCGCGTGGTTCGGGGTGGCGACCTGCATTATGCGCGAATGGACATCGACGGCCGGACGCTCGAAGCTTTCCGCTTCGAGCATGAAGGCCACGGTGCGTATTTCGACCGCACGGGACAGAGCCTGCGCCGGCTCCTGCTGCGCCAGCCGGTGACCGGCTACCGCATCTCCTCCGGGTTCGGGATGCGCCGCCACCCGATCCTCGGCTATCAGCGAATGCACAACGGCATCGACTTCGCCGCCCCGACCGGCACGCCGATCTACGCCGCCGGGGCCGGCCGGCTCGTCCATGTCGGTCGCAACGGTGGCTACGGAAACTACGTTCGGATCGATCACGGCAACGGATTCCAGACGGCCTACGCGCACATGTCGCGCTTCGCCCGCGGCCTTCGGTCCGGCGGGCGGGTGCGCCAGGGCGAGGTCATCGGGTATGTCGGCTCGACCGGTGTCTCGACAGGGCCACACCTGCATTTCGAGGTTCTGCACAACGGTCGTCACGTCAATCCGCTGACGGTGGCTCAGCCCCCGGCGAGCCGGTTGGCCGGCGAGACGCTCGACCAGTTTCGCGCGCATGTCCACCGGGTCGATGCCGTTCTCGCCCGCGAACGAGCGCGGACCGTCGCTATGGAAACGTCGGTGCCGCCGACGACTCGTCCTCGAGACGGCGGCTGAGCGGTCGGCCCATCGCGCGCGATCGTCAAGAGAGGGCGTCGATCTCCGCGTTGCTCAGGCTGCCCGGCACCAGGGTGACCGGGATGCGCAGGCGTGCCGCATCGGCCATCAACTCGCTCACCAACGGGCCGGGCCCCTCACCCTCCACGGCTGCACCCAGAACGAGCAGGGAAATCTCCGGTTCATCGGAAATCAGCGACAACAGTTGTTCGCGCCGTTGCCCGACCCGCAGGTAGAGGGTTGGCCGGGTTCCGGTCATGCCGACCACGTGCTCGGCGAGCGCTTCCAACTGCTGCTCGACCCGGGCGCGGGCTTCTTCCTCCATGACCCGACCGACCCCGGCCCATTGCTGGAACTCGACCGGTTCGATCACCCCCAACAGCGCGACGTGACCGTCGGTATGCACGGCGCGGCGGCAGGCGAACCGCAGCGCGTTGCGCATCTCTTGGCTCTCGTCGGCGACCACGAGGAACACGCGGCGGGGCAGGGGACTGTCGGACATGCGTCAGGTCCTCCGAAAAGCGAGGGCGGCGATCCATCCGGCCATGACCGCGAAACCGATGGCGGCGAACGCGTAGAGCGGGGCCTCTTCCTCGGCGATGGTCGAGAGCTGGGCTTCGAAGCCGATCTTGCTGATGACCAGAGCGCTTTGCTGCGCCGCGACGATCGCCCCGTCGCGGATACCGAACACCTCGACTTGGTAGCGGCCGGGCGGCACATTGGCCGGAAAGGTGATGGTCGTCCGAAACAGTCCCTGGCCGAGAAAGCGCACGCGGAGATCCTCGGCGTAGAGTTGCTCGCGCTGCTTGGTGCGCAGGAGCCCCGCGCGGAATGCGGTATAGGTGGCATCGTCGAGAGCGAAGCCTGGATCCAGCCGGAGCTGGTCCAGGCCGATGCCGTGGCGGGCGAGCGAACCGCTACTGACCAGTTCGCCGGGGGCGCGCGTCGCCGCCACGGCGTAGAAGGCGGGAACCTCCGGAAATACGATCGATTCCTGGTTCAGCCAGATCCCGCCGAAGCGACTCTTGCGCCGGACCGTCACGCGTTCGTTCGGTCCCCGAACCACGACGATGACGTCGTCGGCTTCGTCGACCGTACCGAACAGCAGGACGTCGGAGCCGCCGAAGGCTGTCGTGATCGGTATCAGGTGGCGCGAGAGGTCGGCGACGATCGTCGCACCGTTGGCTGTCCGGGGAACCGTCAGCGTCGATAGCCCCGCGAGGATGGTCGCAACGACGAAAAACCATGTGGCAGCACGCGGCCGGATCACGTGCGGAACCACAGGCTGCGCAGGGCGGGTTGCCAGCCGCCCGAGGTCAGCACGTGGAGCATCCAAGCGGCACCCGCCGCCATCCCGCCCACTGCCAGCCACGCGGCCGGTGCCCCCATCGCGGTCCCGCCGAGACCGGTGCCGAGCGTGCAGCCGCCCGCGAGCGCACCGCCTGCGCCCATGGCGACGCCGCCCCCGAGATGGCGACGGAAATCGTCGTCCGGCGCCAAACCCTCCGGCCGCCAGCGGCCGCCCTGCCGAGCGCTCACCGCGCTACCCGCGAGCGTGCCGACCAGCAGAGCCGCGAGGAAGCCCCACATTCGCGCGTCGGCGTCGCCCGCGAGGTGCGCGGCGGGCACGAAATTGGGCGGTACCGCATTGCCCGAGCCTGCCGTCAGCGACATCGCTCCGGCCACGATCGCGCCGAGGCCGAGCGCCGGCCAGAGCCCGCGTGCCCGATCATCGGTTCTCGCACGGGCGATCAACGCGATCAGGACGGCAAACGCGACGAGAATAGCGATCGTCGAAACGGCGTGGCCGGTCGGGACGAAGCCGCCGGTGACCGGCAGCGGGAGCAGGACGATCGTCAGGCCTGCACTGGCCAGGAGGGCCAGGAGTGCAACCGTCGCCTTGCCGTTGCCGCTCGCTGCGCGAACGACCAGCCGGGACGCACAGCCGCCGGCCAGTACCATGCCGAGGCCGAAAAGGACGCCGCCAGCCGAAGCCGCTACGAGCGCGCCGATCGGCCAGACGAGCGCGGCCGGAACGACTGCACCGATCAGGACGCCCGCATGAAGAAGCAGTGCCGCCATCGCCAGCGCCGTTCCGAACATTCGGGCCCGTCGCCAACTGCCGAACAGCACCACGTCCGCGACCGCTCCCATCGTGCAGAGGTGATACCGCTCGAGGAGCACGCCCAGGCCAATGCCCAGGGCTCCGGCCCCGAGGACCAGCGTCGCTACCGTCACCTGCACCCCGTCGGCTGCATGGTCGAACCCTCTCCGCCGTTTCGGACGATCGGGGTGGTCGCCCGTCGTGAGCGCGAGGTCAAGCGCGTGCTGCGCCTGACCCGTGTCGTCTCACGACGCCCGGGCAATCAGCACGCGGCCCACTTCGAAGAATCGCTGAGGGTCGACCGGCCGGTCGTCGACGATCACCTCGTAGTGGAGGTGCACGCCGGTCGCCCGACCGGTCCGGCCCATCGTGCCGACTTTCTGCCCGGCACGGACCAGATCACCATGCTTGACGAGATAGCTGTGCAGATGGGCGTAGA
>JBMCMJ010000248.1:0-4255 GCA_048615135.1 Pseudomonadota bacterium | reverse complement strand
CCGACGCCCTCGCCTCCACGGCCAACTACCTCGATCGCGCCGGTTGGCGGACGGGAGCGCCGTGGATGATCGAGGCGAAGGTGCCGTCCGGTTACGCCGGGCCGAGCGGGCGGCGCGACAGGATGTCGCTGGATGCGTGGTCGCGCAGCGGGGTGACCCGCGCCGACGGCGCTGCCATCGGCGGTGCCGCGGAAGCCGGGTTGCTGCTCCCCGCGGGCTCTGCCGGACCGGCCTTTCTCGTGTTCGCCAACTTCGATGCCATCTTCAGCTACAACCACGCCGAGAGCTACGCCCTCGCCATCGCGCACCTCGCCGACCGGATCGCCGGTTACCCGCCCGTGCGGACGCCATGGCCGACCGACGACCCCGGCTTGTCGCGGGCGGAGCGCCGGGTGTTGCAGGAGCGGCTGAACGCGGCCGGCTTCGATGCGGGGGAGGTGGACGGGCGGATCGGCCCGCGCAGCCGTGAGGCCATCCGAGCGGCCGAAGCCGAGCTCGGATTGCCCGTCACCGGGCGCGCCGGCCAACGGATTCTGGAGGCTCTGAACCCTTGATCGCCGCGGAGTGCCGATGGCCGCCTGTCCATGGCTTTCTGGTCATTTTTCCGTTTAACCATTCGTCTCATCACGTGATTTTTCCGGGTAGGTTGCCGACCTCTCCGAGGCTGCGGCAGCCGGTCGCGCCGATTTCATCCTGGCGCGTGGATGAACGGATTTATGGCGGCGTCTCCATTTTCGTGGTTGACGGGCCTGAGGCCCATGTTAGGTTTCGGTCAACCTGTGTTTGGAGGGCTCCAACCATGTTGCGTGTTTTCGCACTGATTGCTGCGCTTGCAGCGTTCTCGGTGCCGGCGACGGCTGCCGTGACTGTTGCGCCTGGTGACAACAAGACGTTCCTGAGCACCGAAGCGTTCCTCGGCACCGCGGTGTCCGGCGCGTTCAAGCTGACTCAGGACATGTCGAACGTCGTGCTCACGGTTTCGGGCAACGAGTTGCCCTCGCTGAACGTCACGTCGGTGAAGCTCACCAATGGTGTCGATATCGACCTGACGCCGCTTAAGCCCATTCCGTCGACTGCGTTTGCCTTCTTCAGCGGCCCGCTGGCTGCCGGCATGTACACCGTGACGGTGAACGGCGATTTCGCAAACGCCGGGTTCAGCGGCGAGATTTCTGCTGTGCCGCTGCCGGGTGCCCTTGTGCTGCTTGGCTCGGGCCTCGCCGGTCTCGCCTACATGCGTCGTCGTCGCGCGGCCGCCTGAGCCGTCCGACCTCTTCGGTTTCGGGAAAGCCGCCTCGCGAGAGGCGGCTTTCTTCGTTTGTGGCGTCCCGAACTCAGCTGCTGCGGTCCAACCTGACATCGAGGGCGTCGCGCAGCTGGTACCAGGTGCCTACGACCGGCAGGAACCACGGCCGCCCGTTGTAGAGGGGGGCCGTCGGGAAGGAATTGCGGTCGAAGGCCGAGGGTCGGTTCGCACCGAGGAGCGAGCGTCCCACTTGGTGACCCAGCCACGTCGCCATCGCCACGCCCGACCCTTGGCAACCACCGGCGTAGACGATGCCGTGGTGGCGGGCGATGTGCGGCACCCAGTCGAAGGTGAAGGCGACGTTGCCTTTCCAGGCGTGGGTGAGTTTCACGCCGTCGAGCTCGGGCCAGACCCGTGTCATGAAGCGGTAGAGCTTCGCCGCACCGCGCACCTCGCTACCGTCGACGAAGCTGGCCCGGCCCCCGTAGAGCACGCGGGTTCCATCGGGGCTTATACGAAAATAGGACAGGACCCGCTTGGTATCCGCGAACACGCGGCCTTCCGGAGAGAGCCGCGCGATCATTTCTGCGGGTAGGACTTCGGTTGCGCTCATGTAGCTGGCGAGCGGGATCAGCCGTCGGCGGAACCAGGGGCTGAGCTCGCCCGTGTAGCCGTTGGTGGTGACGACCACGTTCCGCGCCCGCGTCTCGCCCTGTGCGTGAAGCACGCGGAACGCGTCGCCTTCGCGGACGATCGCCTGCACGGCGCAGTGCGGCGTCAGCGTCGCGCCGGTCTCGCGGACGAGGATGCGCAGACTGCGATGGTAGAGCGCCGGATGGATGGCGCCGGCATCGTCGATGGCGAGCCCGCCGGCATAGGCGTCGGTCCCGATCACCTCGCGAAGCTCGGCCTTCCGAACGATCCGTGCGCGGATACCTCGCGCGCGCAAGTCTTCGGCCTGGGTCTTCTGCGTCTCGAAGGCGCGGCGGCAATGCGCCCCGACGAACCGGCCGGTGCGGCGATAGCTCGTCTCCAGGCCATTGTCCGCGATCAGCGCTTCCAAATGATCGAGGCTCCGTCGGCCCTCTTCGAGCATCACCCGCGCGACCTCGCCGCCGAACCGCCGCGCCGCCGCCCTGGCAATCTCGAGCCCGCCCGAGACGAGGCCGCCATTGCGGGTGCTGGCACCGATGCCGAGCGGTCCGGCGTCGAGGACGGCCACGCTGCGACCGCCCCGCACGAGGCCCAGCGCCGCGTTCAGACCCGCATAGCCGGCGCCGACCACGACGACGTCCACCCGCTCGGGGACCGGGTCGCCCCGGTCTTGCGGCGCCGCCGCGTCCCACCAATAGGGTCGGACCTGGAACTCGGGTGCGAATAGATCGTGGGTCATTGGGTCCTCGTCTCGGTTCGTCCGGGATGGACCAACCGCGGCGGCAAGGCAAAGGCGCTCATGCGGAGATCATCCGACGGCGGGAGGTCCACCAGCGTCGGGCGGAAAGTTGGCCGATGCCGAACAGGACCAGGGCACCGCCGGCCAATTGCCAACCGGTCGGCACGAAGCCGAGCGCCGCGGCGATGACCAAGCCGAACAGGGGTGCTACGTTGAAGTAGAGAGCCGCGGTGGCGAGCCCCAGCCGTCCGACCCCACCGTGCCAGAGAACGATGCCGAGGCAACTCGAGGAGAGGATCAGCCAGAGCATGAGCAGGTTGAGCCCGACGGACGGGACCGCCGAGGGCGGGGCGGTGAGCCCGAGCCCCCAGAGGCCGAGAAAGAGCAGTACGAGGAAGGGCGCGGCCGCCGTCATCGTCCAGGCCGTCGTCCGCACCTCGCCGTAGCCGGGCAGCCAGCGGGGGCATTGCAGGCTGTACCAAGCCCAGCACGCGCTACCGCAGATGAGCAGGATCTCGCCGCCCTGAAAGGCCATCTCGCCGCCGGCGAGCGCCGGTGCCGCGAGGAGGAGCCCACCCGGAACGACGAACAGGAGCGCGGTCCAAAGACCTTTCGGGACGCGTTCGCCGTAGAAGAGGACGGCGATGGCGGTGTGGGTCAGCGGTGCCGCGGTCTGCACGACGATCGAGGTAACCGCGTTCGCGTGGGCGAGCCCCCACGTGTAGAAGACGATCAGCCCGCCCATGCCGAAGCTGCCGAGCAGCGCCAGCCGCGCCCATTCGTGGCGTTCGGGCGAGGCGAGCCGCCCGGTCCACCAGACCACGACGAGCAGCATGATCGGTGCCGCGATCACGTAGCGGATCGCGGACAGGGCGAACGGATCCCAGACTTCCAGGAGTACCTTGAAACCCGGCACCATCTGCCCCCAGAGCAGCATGGTGAGCAGGACGCGCAGATGTGCGCCGAGGGTGCCTGACCCGCGATCGACCGCCGCTGCGGTACTCACCTTCGGACAGCGTGCCGCACGCTCCTCTCCCCTCGATCCGTCGATCGCCGCTCTCTTCGAGCTAGCCGCGATCAGCGGACGGCATGCGTGCGAAGCGCGAGCCCCAGCCTTGCGTCGGGTGCGCCCCAAGACGAGTCTCCGGGGGCCGGTGGAACGATGGCGATGCCGACCTTGCCGGCGGGGCTGTCGAACTCCGCGACGTGAATGCCCACGAGGCCCCACCTCTCACCGGCGGCGACCAGAAGTGGGCTGCCCGAGCGCCCCGGTCCGGTGCCCTCGGTGCAGCGGAAGGTGAAGATGCGGCCGTTGGGGGCGATGTCCAGCGGCCAACAGGCGCCGCGAACCGGACGGCCGTCCCGGCCGGGGCCGAGCTTGGTGAAGGGGTTGAAGCGATCGGCAGCGACCAGCCCGGCGCGGCCGACATGCACGAAGGGTGTCACCGCTGGCGGGGGTCCATCCAGACGCAGGACGGCCCAGTCGTGCTCGGGGTGGACGAATCGCCCGTCGACATGCGTCGGGTCCGATGGCTCGACCACGCCGACCACCCGCCGACGCACTTCGCCGAAGCGCACGCCGAGGCCCTCGCGCCGCACGCCGCAATGCCGCGCCGCCA
>JBMCMJ010000247.1:0-4279 GCA_048615135.1 Pseudomonadota bacterium | reverse complement strand
GCCGGATAGCCCTCGACCTGCGTGCAGTAGGGGTGATCGTAGTGGATCCGGTGGCCGTTGTAGGTCACGGCCGAATAGCGGAACAGGTCGACCGGATTCGGGCGCCAGTCCTCGCAGATGGCGTCGACGTCGGGCAAGGGTGCCGGCTCGGGCATCGCCGGGGGAGCCGCCGCATCGAGGTAGACGATCGTCTGCACCTCCTGCGCGACGACGTTGTCGTCCTGCAGGAAGCGGCTCTCGACCTCGACGAACATCAACTCGCCGGTGCCCCCCTCCTTGCGCTGCACGTCCTTGATGCACTGCTGCATCGCCGTCTCGACGCCGAGGCGGAACGGCTGGAAGGCCTCCATGCGGGAGCCTGCGAACATGCGCCGCTCGAGGCGGATCGCCGGGATGAAGCCGCCCCGCTTCGGGTGGCCGTCGGGCCCCGTCTGACCGGAGCTGACGACGACCAGGAAGAAGCCCCAATGCCGGCCGAGCGGCAGCGTGGTCGCCTCCTCGTAGCGGATGTCGCCGAGGGCCGCGGCGTAGCGCCGGGCCACCAGTTCCGTCGGCGTTTCGACGAGGGTCTGCTCGCGGCCGATGGCCGCCGTGTAGTCGGCGATCTCCTCGGGTGTCAGCGGCGTGCCGGCCATCACTTCCTCTCCCTGCGGTCGCGCTCCACGTCTGTTCGGGTAGCGCAAAACGCCGCCGCCGACGAGGCCGATCAGGATTTGGCCTGCATCTCGTAGAGGTTCCAGGCCGTCTTGGTAGCAATGCGATCGTAGAGCGTGCGCGCCCGATAGTTGTCGTCCGCCGTGATCCAGCGCACCACGCCCCAGCCGCGCTTCCGGGCGAGATCGGCGACGAAGTCGAGCAGGTGCTCGCCGAGCCGATGCCCGCGGGCCCCCGGATCGACGAACAGATCGTCGAGAAAGCCGATGTCCTGGCCGCGCAAGGGGCTCGGCATCCGCCGGACATGGGCGAGGCCCCGCGGCGCGCCGTCGAGCAGCGCGACATAGCCCTCGAGTTCGTGCGCCGGGTCCATCAGCCAGCCCCAGACGACCGCCTTGTGGGCGTCGTCGGAGGGCCGCCGGTAGAAATCGGCGTAGCCCTGATAGAGCCGCTGCCACGCTGCCCGGTGCGCCTCCGCCACCGCCACGACCTGGACCATCATCACCTCCCTCCGCCGCCGGTGCCGATCGCCGTATGCGACCGAGGTCTCGGTACCAAAGCCCTGGCCGCTCCTCCCGATCGGGTCTAAGCGAACCAGCACCAACGTATCGTGCAAGCAAGGGAGGAATGCATGATCGGCTTTCGCACCGGCGGGCTCGTCGCCGCTCTGCTGACCACCATCCTCGCCACGCCGCTGGCGGCGCAGGAGTTCAGCTTCCGCTTCCAGTCGAGCGACCCTTCCGGCAATCCGAACTTCATCATCAAGCAGCAATGGGCCGAGCGCGTCGGCGAGATGACCGGCGGCCGGCTCGTCATCCAGATGCTGCCGGTGGGCTCGATCGTCGAGCACCAGGAGACCCAGGACGCCGTTGCCGCCGGCATCATCGACGGTCACATCACCGACATGAGCTACTTTTCGGGTAAGGACCCGGCTTTCGGGCTGGTCGCCAACCCGGTCGGCGCCTGGTCGGATCCGTCCGAGATGCTCCGCTTCATCGAGTACGGGGGCGGCAAGGAACTGATCAACGACCTCTTGAACCCCTACGGCCTGCAGTTCATCGGCGCCACCACGCCGGGGCTCGAGGCGTTCGTTTCCAAGGTGCCGCTCGACGGCGTCGCCGATCTGGACGGCCTCAAGCTGCGCGCGCCGGAAGGCCTCGTGCAGCGGGTGTTCGCCGCGGCCGGCGCTTCGCCCGTCAATCTGCCGGGTTCCGAAGTGTTCACTTCGCTCGACAAGGGCGTGATCGACGCCGCCGACTATTCGGTGTTCTCGACCAACCAGGCGCAAGGCCTGCACGACGTGGCGCATCACCCGGTCTATCCGGGCTTTCACTCGATGCCGCTGGTCGAGGTGTCGATGAACAAGGCCAAATGGGACGCGCTGCCGGACGACCTGAAGGCCATCCTCGAGGTCTCGGTGCGCGATTTTGCCCGTGACATGACCTCGCAGCTCGCCATGGAGGATCTCGTTGCCGTCGCCGAGGCGCGGGCCAACTCCGAGATCACGGTGCACAACTGGTCGGCGGAGGAACGGGCCAAGTTCCGCCAGATCGCCGTCGAGCAGTGGCAGACGGTGGCCGAGCAGTCGCCCAACGCCCAGAAGGTCTACGACGCGTTGGTCGCCTACATGACCGATCAGGGTCTTCTCTGAGCCGTTGACCACCCGGAGCCGGCGGGTCACGGCCCGCCGGTTCGCCGCCGACCGAGGCCGTCCATGACCGAGCACGTGCCCGCCGCGGCCTCGGAGCCGCTCACCGAAAACGACGAGCGACTGGCCTACGTACCGCCGGAGAGCGGCCTGCTCGGCCGGACGATCCACCGGCTCGGGCCACTCTTCGCCGCCGGCTTCGTCGTGGCCATGGCGATCTTGATCATGGAGATCGTGCTCCGCTACGTGTTCGATAGCCCGACGCTCTGGGCGCACGAGGCGACGATCTTTCTCTGCGCGGTCAACTTCGTCTTCGGCGGGCTCTACTGCGCCGCCAAGGACCGCCACATCCGCGTGGTCCTGATCTACGACTTCGTGCCGAAGCGCGTGCGCCGCGTCCTCGACGTGGTCATCTCGCTCACCTGCGCGGCCTCCGCCGGCCTCTTTGCCTGGGCCTCGGTGGTGATGGTGCAGCGGGCCTTCTTCCGCCCGGACGGCAGCTTCCGCATGGAGGGCACGGGCTCCGCCTGGGACCCGCCGACCCCGGCGCTGGTCAAGGGGTTCCTGTTCGCCGTGCTGATCGTGCTCTGCGTGCAGTTTTTGATCCTGGCGTGGAACCACGCCTTCCGCCGCCACGAGGACTGACCCTCGATGTTCGATCTCTCGGCACTGGGCATCGAGGCGGGCACGCTGTTGATGTTCGCCATGCTCCTGGGCTTCCTGCTCACCGGCATGCCGCTCGCCTTCGTCACGCTGCTGGTGGCGCTGATCTTCGCCCTCGGCTGGTTCGGGCCGATGGCGGTGCCGCTGATCACCAGCCGCATCTATTCCTTCGTCAACTCGTTTGTTTTCGTCTCGGTGCCGATGTTCGTGCTGATGGCGGCGATCCTGGATCGCTCCGGCATCGCCCGCGACCTGTTCGACGCCATGCGTCTCGTCGGCGGCCGGCTGCGCGGCGGCGTGGCCATCCAGACGCTGATCGTGGCGGTCATCCTGGCCGCCATGTCCGGCATCATCGGCGGCGAGGTGGTGCTCTTGGGCCTGCTCGCCCTGCCGCAGATGCTGCGCCTCGGCTACGACCGCGGCCTCGCGATCGGCGTGGTCTGCGCCGGCGGTGCGCTCGGCACCATGGTGCCCCCGTCGATCGTTTTGATCATCTACGGCCTCTCGGCCAACGTCTCCATCGCCCAACTGTTCACCGCGGCCTTCTTCCCCGGCTTCTGCCTGGCGATGCTCTACGTCGGCTACGTGCTGATCCGCGCCTATCTCAACCCGGCCCTGGCGCCGATCCCGGAGACCACCGCGCACGTGCCGCTGCAGGAAAAGCTGCGGCTCTTGAAGGGCCTGATCCTGCCGATGATGGTCGTCGTGTTCGTGCTCGGCTCGATCTACGGCGGCATCGCCTCGGTCACCGAAGCCTCGGCCGTGGGCGTCGCCGGCGTGCTGCTCTCGACCATCATCCGCGGCGAGTTCACCTGGAAGCTGCTGCGCGGGGCGGCGCTCCAGACGCTTGCCACCTGCGGCATGATCGTCTGGATCGGCATCGGTGCCTCGGCCCTGGTCGGCGTGTTCAACCTGATGGGCGGCATCGACTTCGTTTCGAGTCTCTTCGCCGGCATCAGCGACAACCCGACCGTCGTCCTGATCTTCATGATGGTCATCCTGTTCGTGCTCGGCATGTTCCTCGACTGGGTCGGCATCACGCTCCTCACCATGCCGATCTTCGTGCCCATCATCACCGGCCTCGGCTTCGATCCGATCTGGTTCGGCGTCCTGTTCTGCATGAACATGCAGATGTCGTTCCTCTCCCCGCCGTTCGGCCCTGCCGCCTTCTACCTGAAGTCGGTGGCGCCACCGGACATCTCGCTCGGTGAAATCTTCAAGGCGCTGTTGCCGTTCATCGCCATGCAGGCGTTCATGGTGGCCATGCTGATCCTCTTCCCCTGGCTGACCGGCCGTCCGGGCCTCGCCGGCTGA
>JBMCMJ010000246.1:0-4280 GCA_048615135.1 Pseudomonadota bacterium | reverse complement strand
GCTTCGGGGCGAAGGCGGAGGACGCTCCGATCCTGCACGTCCGTGCCGATCACGCCACTTGCCTTTGCCGCTCCAATAGCATGCGATCGCCCTTTCTCCCTGGAGGCGTTGGCATTCGCCTTCCGGCCGGAGCGGGCTGCGTCGCGCCCGGAGACGGCATTGCCCTCGGGTCTTCGTCGATCGAAGACACCGGGCTCGCGGCGATCCACGCCGGCTCGCATCGCTCCGGAAGCGAGAGGGCCGCCAGCTGGTGATCCGCCGTTACCGGGAGGCATGCCGCCGCGACGCGGCGCGCGAGCGCGCACGCGTCGGCGCGTCGCCACCTCGACCACCGGCGCGAAGGTGGCGCAACCATGCCCTTTGCTCCGGCGTGAAGCAGCGACCGACGTCGAGTTCCCGTGATCACCGAACTCGGCGCCACCGTGTCGGCACCGATGTCAGGATGGCGGGAAGCGGATAGCGCCCGGTCGGTCGTTCCGTTGTCCTAGCGCAAATTGGCTCGGGGAGGGGCGACGTGGACGGTCGATCGGTCGATTGGCTCGATCCGAAAGGCGGGGTGGTGCGAGCGCTCCCCGGTTCGGCCGCCGGCCACGTCCGGCTCGGCTTGCGATCCAGCGTTTCGAATCTGCGCAGCTTCGATGTCCCGCGCGAGCGATGCCGGATGGGCGTCGCGCCGGGCGCAAGGACCGCCGTGGCCGTGCCACCGCCCGCGCGAGCTGCGGTCACCGTGACACCCGACATCATGACGCGACGCGCCGCATCGGCGGAACTCACCGAGCGCGTCCGTAAGCAGTTCCGCCTTCGCGGGCTCACCGTTTTCTAGGCAGCCGCTCACGTCCATCAGGGAGAAAAAATAATGGCGATCAGCGTATTCGACATCTACAAAATCGGCGTCGGTCCGTCGAGCTCACACACCTTCGGACCGATGGTCGCCGCCCAGCGCTTTTTGCGCGAGCTGGAAAACGAGGGCGCCTTCGACGCCGTGGCGAAGGTCGAGGTCCAGCTCTACGGCTCGATGGCGCTGACCGGTAAGGGGCACTTCACCGACCTCGCCACGATGCTTGGCCTCGAAGGCAACGAACCCGCCACGCTCGACAGCGCTACCATTCCAGGCAAGCAGCAGCGGATCGAAACCGAAAAGACCCTGCACCTGGGTGGCAAGAAGTTCGTCCCGTTCGATCCCGAGCGGGACATCCACTGGCACGGTGATCACGTCTACGACACCCACCCGAACGGCATTGCCTTTCGCGCCCTCGGCGTCGACGGCGGCGAGCTGCGGCGCGGGCTCTACTTCTCGATCGGTGGCGGTTTCATCGTGTGTGAAAAACAATCGCTGAACCCGAAGGACGTGGTCGGCGACATCAAGAAACCGTTTCCCTACACCAGCGCCGGCGAACTCGAGGCACTTTGCGAACGGGAGGGCGTGCCGATCTCGGAGATCGTGCGACGCAACGAGCGCACTTGGCGCAGCGATGCCGAAATCAAGGAGGGCCTTCTGGCGATCGCCGCGGTGATGGAAAAATCCATTCAGGTGGGCCTCGCCACCGAAGGCGAGATTCCGGGCGGGCTCGGCCTGAAGCGGCATGCCAAGGAACTCTACGAATTGGCGCAGGCCGGTACGTGGGGCTCCGACCTGTTCCAGCTCCAAGACTACGTGAACGCTTACGCGCTGGCGGTGATGGAGGTGAATGCCACTCTCGGTCAAGTGGTGACCGCACCAACGATGGGCTCGTCCGGAATCGTGCCGGCGGTGCTGCAGGCCTACAAGCAGTTCGGGAAGAACGTCACCGACGACGACGTCTGCAACTTCCTGCTGACCTCTGCCGGCTGCGCGATCCCGGTCAAGATCAACGCGTCCTTCTCCGGAGCCGAGGTCGGCTGCCAGGGTGAGGTGGGCGCGGCGAGCCTGATGGCCGCCACCGGCCTTTGCGAAGTTTTGGGCGGCAACGTCGATCAGGTGCTCAACGCCGGCGCCATGGCGCTCGAGCACAATCTCGGCCTCACCTGCGATCCGGTGGCGGGTCTCGTGCAGGTGCCCTGCATCAAACGCAACGCGCTCGCCGCCAACAAGGCGATCAACGCCGTGCGCTTGACCATGCTGCGCGGCGAGGAACCGGTGCGGCCGACCTTCGATCAGGTGGTGACCGTTCTCCGCCTCACCGGCGAGGACATGTCCGACAAGTACAAGGAAACCTCGCAGGGCGGGCTCGCCGTCGTCTGGGTCGACTGCTGACCGCGTCGACCCGTCCCCCCCTCGAGCGCCGCAGGGACATCGCAGATGGATATCACTATTACCTTCGGCGTCATCATCGGCGCCCTCGTCCTCTTCATCTGGAACCGCTTCCCGCCGGTGCTGGTGGCGATCGCGGCCTCCTTGACGCTGTTTTTCACGGGCGTGATTACGGCCGCCGACATCGCCGCCGGCCTCGGCGACCCGCTCGTCGTCCTGATCGCAGGGCTCTTCGTCGTCGCCGCCGGCCTGGAGGCCTCGGGCGTGACGCTGTGGGCCGCGCAGAAGGTCATCGGTCAGGCCGGAGAGTCGCGCAGCCGACTGATGATCCTCATCATGCTGCTCGCCGCCCTCTTCTGCGCGACCATCAGCGTGAATGCCACCGTGGCGACGCTCTTGCCGCTGGTCGTGGTGGTCGCCGTCCGTGTCGGCATGCCGACCTCGCAGCTCCTCTTGCCGATGTGCTTCGCCACCCATAGCGCAACGATGCTCACCCTGATCGGCGCGCCCTTGAACGTCATCGCGTACAACTTCGCGCTCGACGCCGGCTACGGAGGCATCGGCTTCTTCGAGTTCGCTGTCGCCGGTGTGCCGATGCTGCTCGGCACGATGGCGATCCTGCTGTTCCTTACGCCCATCCTCTTGCCGAAGAAGAACGGCGAGTCCCTGCCGGCCGACTTCAGCGCGCACGCGGCGACGCTGGTGGAGCAGTTCCGCCTGGCGGACGATCTACAGCGCCTCCACGTACGGCCGGATTCGCCCGCGATCGGGATGTCGCCCGACGGCCTGAACCTCGACCGCTACGGCGAGATTACCCTGGTTGGGGCCCAGGCAGGGAACAGCGGCCGGCCGCTCGATCGACCGAACCTGGCGGTTGACGATCTGCTCGTCGTCCGCGGCGACGGCGAGGCCATCGGCCGGCTGGCGAGCGACCTCGGCCTGACCCCGATGGGTGACGAAACGAAAGGCGGCCTCGCCGACACCCTCTTCAACCGGCATTCGGGGCTCGCCGAGTTGGTGATCCCACCGCGCTCGCCGCTGGTGGGGACATTGGTGCATGCCGGCATGACGGTGCGGGACGGAGATCTCATCGTCCTGGGCGTCCAGCGCCAGGGCGAGGAACTGGGCCCGGAGCCGGTGCCGCTGCGGGTGGGCGACCACGTGCTCTTGCAGGGGACGTGGCGGGCGCTGGAGAAGCACCTCGCCTCGCCGCAGGTGCTCGTCGTGAACTCGCCCGAGTTGGTCCGCCGCCAGGCGGTGCCACTCAGCCTCGGCGCCAAGGAAGCGCTCGGCATCCTGGCGCTCTTGATTCTGCTCCTGGTGACCGGTTGGGTGCCCGCGGCACTGGCGGCGGTGATCTGCGCCTTTCTCGTCGTGCTCTCGGGCGTCTTGACCCTGCCCCAGGCCTACAAGGGCATCGACTGGAGCACCTGCATCCTCGTCGGCGCCACGATCCCGATCGCCACCGCGATGACCCAGACGGGCGCGGCCGTGCTCGTCGCGGACACCCTGATCGCCTGGCTCGGGGACCTCGGGCCGCGCGCCGTTCTGGGCGGCATCTTCGTCGCCACGGTCGCGATCACGTCGGTGATCAGCAACACCGCGGCGACGCTCTTGATGCTGCCGATCGCCATCGCCGCCGCCGGCGAGATCGGCGTCTCGGCGATGCCGTTCATCATCGCGACGGCTATGGGCGCGCACGCAGCGCTCCTCACCCCCGTGGCGACCCCGGTCAACTTGATGTTGCTGGGCCCCGGGGCGTACCGCTTCACCGACTATACCAAGATCGGCGTGCCGATCGCGCTTTGGTGGCTGCTCGTCGTCTTGTTCGTCGTGCCGCTGTACTGGCAATTTTCCGCAATGCCGCAATAAGAATTTATCGTTTTGATGCGCGCTTGGGTTGTTGGCGCAAAAGGGATTTGCTGGCTACGGAGACGAAGACATGTCGATCGATTACTTCGAGCGCGCAGTGACTGCCCGCGTCTACGGTGGCGCCGTCGAGACCTCACTGGCGAAGGCGGAGAAGCGCTCACAGGCGTCAGCCAACACC
>JBMCMJ010000245.1:0-4286 GCA_048615135.1 Pseudomonadota bacterium | reverse complement strand
ATCCGGCAACCGCCCCCCCGGCCGATCCGCGCCCGCCTGCAACGCCGCGAGATGCACGGGATCGAGGGCGGCCAGTAGGGCGTTTGCCAGCGCACTCTCGATGGCGATGGCCGGGATCCCGGCACTGCCGCCCCGGACGAGGCCGCGGGTCCGCTCGGTCACCGGCTCCGCAGCACCCGGCTCCGGCGCCACGATCAGGCCGCGCGCACCCCGCGCCTTGGCAGCCGCCGCCTTGTAGCGAAGATCGGCGACGGCGGCGAGCCGAGCGCGGGCCTCCAGCGGCAACGCCGCAGGCACGCCGCGCCAGACGAGCACCCACGCGTCCTCGACGTCGAGATCGCCGTAGGCGTCGAACGCCGGCTCGCCCGGGCTGACGAGGCCGTAGCCGGCGAACACGACCGGCGCCGATGCCACCGAACCGGGTTCGGCGAAGGCGAGCGGCCGCCAGTCCCGACCGAGAACCGGCTCCCCGACGTCGCCCCCACGGTCCACGCGCAGCCGATTGCCGGCGACGGGCTCGATCCCGGTGACGAACGTGAAGTCGTGGAACCAATCCTCCGTGCCGGCGGGCTCGAGGCCCGCGGCGGCGAAGTGCTCGGCGACATAGGCAGTGGCCGCCCGCTCACCCGCACTGCCGGTGAGACGCCCCGCCAGCTCCGGGTCCGCCAACACGTCGACATGCGTCCGCAGGTCGCTCGCATCGAACCCCTGCGCCGCGACCGGCAGCGCCGCGAGCAGCAGGAGGGCGCAGGCGAGCCTACGCACGCACGATCTCGGCGGCGATCTCGCGGAGCAGGCCGAGGCTCGGCTGGTTCATGACCAGGACGAAGTTCTGCGCCAGCACCTCGTCGGGGTGGAAGATCTCCTCGGTGAAATTACCGCCGACGATCCGGCGGTAGGCCTCGGCAAAGGCCGCGTCGTCGGTCGCGAGCGTGACCGGGGCGCCGTTCGCATCGAGTTCGACGCGCCACCCACCGGCCCCATCGGACTCCACGGCGAACAGCCACCACTCCAGATAGGCGAAGAACGGACCCGTCTCGTAGGGGGCGTTGGCGAGCAGGACGGGCAGCCACGGTCGGGCGGGGCCACCGCTGCCCGGCGGTGCCATGTCGAGCACCACGTCGAGGACCGGGGTGTCGGGGTTGGTGATCTCGAGGTCGGCGAGCCGCGCGCCGCGCCACGCGACATCCGGCAGCGGGACGGCTCGGTCGAGTTGGCGATAGCCGACCAACCCGTAGAGCCGGCGCCGCGCAGCCGGATTGTTCTTGCTCAGGAGGTGGAAGAATTCGTGGATGACGATGTCTTCGAGCGCCCCCAGGTCGGGCCGGGGATGCAGCGCATCACCGCCGCCCAGAAGCGCCACCTTGCCCGCCGGCAGGACGATGGTGTCGTCGCGGCGGGTATAGGCGGCCCCCCCTTCCTCCTCGCCGGTGGTCAGGACGAGGTGCACGGTGGCGGGCAAGTGCAGGTCGAGACCCCGGAACTTGGCCGCGATCGAGGCGACGATGCCCCGCAGGGCTTCGATCGCGCCCTCCGGCCAGGGACGCACCTGCGTCTGCAGGAAGTCGAGATAGGCCGGCTGATCGACGACGCGGACGCTCGCCGGCAGGCGCAACCGCGCCTGCCGGTCGAACGGGCTCTGGTTGGCCACGAACGGATCGACGGTCGCGACGAGTTCGCGGGCCCGCTCGACCCCGGCGGCGACGACCGCCGTGTCCCGCAGCACCGTGCCGAGCGGGGTGTCGCCCGACTGGCCGGTCATCGGCCGAGCACCGGGATGGCCGCACCGGCGGTGCGCGTCAGGTACACCTCGAACAGCTTGTTGGTCGCGCTCGTCGGAACCTGCCGTTCCTGCCCTTCATCCGCACCGGGCGGCGGTCCCTTGGGGGGTTGCGGCATCTGCGCGAGAATGCCGCCGAATACGTGACCGACCAGAACCGCCTCGCCTTCGGGCAACCGGTCGAGCCGGATGATCTCCTGGTCGACGATCCGGCCCTGGTCGTGCAGCGCCGGCTGCAGCAGGAAGGCGCCGTTGGTCGCGAGCAATTGCCGGCCGGGCACGGGCTCCGGCAGCACGTATTCGCGCCAGTTCCCCTGCCGGTCGTGGGTCAGCACGGACACGTCGCAGCCGAAGGGCATACCGTCGTTGTCGAGTCCGATGTCCTGGGGCGGATCGTTGCAGATGTGATGCACACCGTGGCCGATGCCGCCGAAGAACACCTGGGCCATCACCCCCGCCGTCTCCGACCAGACGGGGATCACCGGCGTGGCGTAGGCGTTGAAGAGTTGCGAGCCGCCCCGCTCGATCGTGGCCCCGTCGCTTGCGGGATCGACGAGGATCGGGTGGTCGAAGCCCCCCGGTCCCCCTTGCTTGAAGACGCCGCCGTAGACCCCGACCCGCGGCTCGCCGCTCGGCGCGTCCCGGGTCATGCGGACATTGAGGTCGCGGCGATTGTATTCGACCCGGTCGAGGACCGGCAAAGGTGCTACGCTCAGGATCTCGAACCGGCCGGGCACCATTTCGATGCGGCGGATTTCCTGGGTGTAGACCTGGGTCGTCCCCGCCGGCAGGGCCGAGCCGAAGGCGAAATAGCTGCCGGTGAAGGTGTGGCCGAAGACCAGGTAGAACGCGTCGTCCGCGATCTGCACGAGGTCACCGCCCGTCACCTGCAACTGCGGATGCCGCAGGACTTCGAACAGATCACCGGCCGGCTGGCCGGTACGGATCGCCTCGATCAGCGGCTCCACCTCGACGCGGATCATGGTGTCGAAGGTCTGCAGATCTTTCTCCTCCGTGTTCCAGCCATAGCCGCCGACGATGGTGAGTTGGTCGCTGGCACGGTCGTACCAGGCCTGTTGCGAGGTGGTGCGCAAGGGATAGCGGATGGCGGGGGGCAGGGTTTCGATGTCGAGCACCGCGACCTCGCCGGTGGTCGGATGAAACGTCCACATCCCGGTGTTGTAGCTCGCGAGCGGGAAGTTCGAGCGGCCTGCCTGCGGCGGGTTGAAGCCATGGAGCCCGCTCTGCTCCACGTCGTCGATCCGCGCGGCAGGCGCGCCCCGGCCGCTCAGAAGAAGCCAGGTGCCGTCCGCGGCGACCGCTTCGACGAAGGAGTGCAGCGCCGGCGGCGCGTCCTTGGGCGAGGTCACCTCGCGGAACTCGATGGAAAACGGCAGTGCCGCCTCGTCGACCGGCCCGAACCGCCCGACCGGTTGTTGCGGTGCTGCGAAGGCGGCGGTGCCAAGCAGTCCGAGACCGAGGGCGACGAACGAAATCCTCATGCCGTGTCTCCCTCGGCGTCGCCCGCGAGTATCGCCCGCTGTTCGGCCATGATGTAGTTGAAGATCGTCTTGATCTTCGACGGCGACAGATCCCGGGTCACCGGCATGTACCGCGGATCAGTTACGGGCAACGAGAGATAGAAGGGGATCGCGCCGATCTTCATGTCGGGATAGCCGGGGATGGTGTAGGGCTGCCCGCCCATGAAGTAGCCGATGCCCGGATTGTTCGAATAGAAGGTGAAGGCGGTGCGGTCGGCCAGATCGAACTTGTCGTGCATGGCGTCGTAGAGCTTGGCGTAGGGCACCATCAGTGCCCGCACGTCGGCCCATTCCGGCGCCTCGTTTACCGGGTAGCGCGACCAGAGCAGCACGCTGATCTGACTTTCCTGCTCGGCCGTGGCGGCCGGCGCTCGATCACCCGTCCAGGCATAGACGAAGTAGACTTGACCATCCAGTTCCACCGTCCGACTGCCGGGATCGCGGTTCGCTCGGAAGGTGATCGTGGCGAAGCCGTGCTCGTCGGTTTCGCCGATGACGGCGTCGAGCGCGCCGTCCGCGTTCCAGGTGTCGCCCGGATTGTCGGGCGGAACCGTGGCACCGGGCGTCGTGCCGTGCACCGGCACGACCACGATGTTCGGCCGCACCCCCGCCTGCGGCTTGCCGAAGCGGGTGACGTGGACGGTCGCAGTGGCCGAGCAGCCGGGTTCGCTCTCGAGTCGGATCGAGCGGTTCTGGGTGCGGCAGGCGAGGCCGTCGGCGGGCTCGGCGAACAGCCGCTGCGGACCGATGTCCTGGGCATCGGTCCAGAGTTCCAGGGGCGCTTCGGCCAACAGGGCTACCTGCTGTTCGGTGAGCGAGAGGTCGCTGATGCCGCCCTGGTTCTGGTAGGTGACCTGGTCGATGCGCAGCCGGCCGAGCGTGACCGGCTCGCCCGGCCCGGCCACCCTTGCCGTGATGGTGCCCAGATGATCGGCCGGCGGTCCGGCGAAGCTCGCCCGGCTGAC